>JAPOVQ010000011.1 GCA_026708035.1 Chloroflexota bacterium
GGCCAGAAAAAGGCCGTTGATCACTTCGCATGAGACGCACCGTCTGGGCACGGCCCGCGCTCGGTCCAAGGGCCGTCTAACAGGTTTGGCGCGCGCGTCACCTCTAATTCGCGGCACCCCCGGCGGGATTCGAACCCACGACCGTCGGCTTAGAAGGCCGGTGGTTGCCGCGAGCTAGGCTCCAAGGATTCGCGTCGGATTAATGTATCCTCCGTCGTGCCTCACTTCGAAGTGCAGATGTGGACCCGTCGACGCGCCCGAGCTTCCCAGTCCGCCTATGGCGTCGCCTCGGTGAACCGCCATTCCAATGGTCATTCCGTAGCCACTTGACGTGCCCGGCTGGAGATGCGCGTAGAGCGTCTGCCAGCCACTGCCATGGTCCAGAACGATGAAATGTCCGTAACCGTCAGGATCCCAGCCGATCCTGGTGATCACGCCATCAGCGGCCGCCTGCACCAGCGTGCCGAGTTGAGCTGCAATGTCGATGCCCCAGTGAGGACACATAGCTGCCGTGCAGCCTCCGTAGTGCGTGGTCATGCGCCCAACCACCGGCCAGAGCCAAGTCCGGGGAAGTTCCTCGCCGATGATCAATGAGTCGGGTTCGACCGGTTGGCGCCAATCCGACGAGCCGTGGTCAATCCCTGCCACGCTCGCGACGAGCTGTCCGAAAACCGCGGCCTGAAGCAGCGACCCAGCCAGAAGCACGACCACTGCAGGCATCAGGCCCAACACGACTGCTAGGCCGATAACGCCTACGGCCGCAGGATGCACGTCGCGCATCTCCTCACGCGTGCGCGCGACCAAGATCTGCGCCGCCATGCGTAGCCCGAGACTGACTAGGCGCCGGCCTACAGCACCGAGCCACGGCGTAGGCATCGCGATGTCCTAGTCCCGCATCGTCAGCGGCCGGGTGGTCGTCGTGGCGCCGTGCCGGCTCCACGGACAGATCGGGAGTCGCGCACCAAATTGCGGACGGCCACGTAGTGATGGACCCCACGGCCCCACACGGACTGCGGCGTGATGGCCGGCAACTGCGACATTCCGGCCATGAGCCATCGTGGGAACTGGAGCACCACCCCGAGACTCACGATCAGCATCGCGATCGACAGCAAGCTCGGCGGCTGTGCCGCGATTATTCCGAATACCACCACTAGCCCAAATACGATGGCCGCCTTTTCGAAGACCACTTGCGCGACTCGCTTCACCCACGCATCCATCAGCCCACGAGCGAACGGCAGCAGACTGAGCACCATGACGAGCGGCGCCGCCACCACCAGGACCCAGATCCAAATCAGTCGCAGCGCGAACTTCATGGCCAGCAGCACGACTTCAAGCAGGAGGATCAAATAGAGCAGCGTGCGGAATAGGGTGGTCCATAGCCCGCCGACGACGCCGCCGGTGCCCGCGGTGCCCCAGCTCCAGCGCTCGAATAGCTCGAGAGGGCTATCGCGGTCGATGACTTCGCCTCCAAGGGTCACGAACGCGTGCACCAGCAGATTGTTGAGCTGCAGCATGGCTTCGACCATGCTGAAGCTCGCCAGAGCAAACCCCACGGCCACCACCGTCTGGCCGGCGAAGGTGCGCAGATCGACCGGCGCCCCCATGAACACCTTGTAGAGCGCGAAGCCGACGAAGATCACCACCACCAAGGAGATCAGCGGTGTCCGCGCGTTCAACGCCAGATCGCGCGTGCGGTCCCACATGGCGCGGAGTGCCTGGTTGGCCTTGGAAGGGACGTAGAAGTCCTTGAGGGGCGTACCGCCCGGCACGGCGGCAAACGCGCGGTCCATCGCACCGCCCGGGTTCGGCTCGATACTGTCCGGTACGGTCAGCATCCAGCGCCATGCCCAGGCCAAGGGGGCGTGCAGCGCCTGGATCAGCGAGGCGGTGGCGCCAAGACCCGCCGTCGCCGCGACGGATCCGGGATCGCGCCACACCGGTGGAAACAGTGAGGTTAGGGTCTCTCGGAGCATTTCACCCAGGCGGTCTGCCAAGGGCTCGGATAGGTCATCGGCGATATCGCCCGCCGAGTCGGATGAGACCGTCTCGCCGGGCGTAGTCGTTTCGGCGGTCGCAGGCGTGTCGGCCAACACCGGTGCCGGCAAGCAACAGACGAGCACCGTCGCCAGACCGAGCACGGCCGAGACGAGCCACCGGCGCATCGAGGCTGCTAGGCGCCGGGTTTTGGCGCGGCACCGGCACGACGGCGCGCGCCGACCGCATCCACCCGGAACGCCGGTGTCTCCAGCGCCACTCGGTCGCCAGCGCCAATGAGCGCCAACCCCTGACCGCGACGCGCCCGCGCGAGGATGGCGAGCTCTTCGTTGCTCAGGGCAAAGGCCTCGCGCAACGCCCGCTCGTGCGTCGGATGCTGGCGGAACAGCAGAGTCGCGGCGCAGTTCGCGAGGATCGCACGCGCCTTCGGCTCTTCGACGAGGTCGGAGACATCCTGCGACACCAGCACAAGCATGGTTTGCATCGCCCGCGCCGTCTTGGCCAATTCAAGGAGGAAGTCGGCACCCTGCTCGCAGCTGAGCAGCGTCCACGCCTCGTCCACCACGATCACGCGCCGCCGGTGCTCGCGATCCATCCAGTTCCGGAGATGGAGCAGGATCACGTAGTACACCAGCGGCAGAATCTCGGCTTGATCGGCTCGCTGATCGCGCAGGGCAAACACCGTGCAGTCGTTACTCAGATCGACGTTGGTCGGACGATTGAATAGCTCGGCCAACTGCCCGCTCGTAAAGCGCTCCAGCCGCTCCAGAAGATCGCGAGCGGCTTGGCCGTACATGGCGTCGTGGCCATATCGATCCTCGATTAGCCTCACGAAGTCGGATGTGGTGGGCGGCGACCGGCCGTAGGTCGACGGATCGGCTGCCTCGATATGGCGTTTTCGGAATGTGGGCTCAATGGCGTTGTCGATGATGGTTCGCTGCTGCTCGCTGAGACCCCCGAGGGCAAGCCGCCAGAATCCGCGCAGGCCGCTCGCCACCCGTGCGAAGCCGCGGGCGTCGCTCACGCCGGCTAGGTCCCAGACGTTGATGGCCTGCGACGAGGCCATCGCCGGTTTGAGCACCTGCCCGTTGCAGACCCGGGCGAGGGCACCGTATTCATTCTTGGGATCGAGGACAGTCAGGCTGGCCCCTGAGAGCCACAGCCCGAAGGCGATCTGCTTGGCACAGTGGCTCTTGCCGCCGCCGCTCTGTCCCAAGACCGCCAGATGGGGATTCTCGTGGCGTTCGGCAAAGGGATCGATGATGACCGGGGCATGGCCGTGACCGCCACCCACCGTCGTGCCCAGGAAGATGCCACCGGACTCCGCGAGACCCGGCGCATGAAAGGGAACCGCGGCCGCTAGCGGGCCGGTGGTCAGTCCACGCCAGCGGCCGAGGCGATCCTCTGCCAACGGCAGCAGGCTGTGCAGGCCTTCTTGCTGGTAGCCGACCACGCGAGAGGCCAGCATTCCGTGTCCCGCGAGCTCCGCCTCTACGTCCTGCGTGGCCTGTTCAAGGGTTTCCGCATTGTCCGCAGCAACGCCGATTACCAGCGAGATGCGAACGTAGCGCTCGCGGGCCCGGAAGGCCTCGTGGACGTCTTCGAGGTCTTCCAGCCGCTGACGCGAGGCGCGGGCGGCCACGGGGTTCAATTCTTCGCCAGCTGCTACCTCACTCAGCAGCTCGCGCTCGGTGCTGGACAGACGACGGCGAATCGTGCGGTCGTCGACCGGCGAGACGAAGAGCGCCAGGTCGAGGTCGTGCTTCAGCGTGGCGAACCAGCGCAGCCAGCCGGCGTCGACTTCCCGCGGGTAGCTACGCAGCGCCAGGGTGCGTAGATGGCGGGCCTGCGGCCCCGGACCCTGGACAACCAGATGGTCCGGTTGGCACGCGATCCACTCTGGAAAGGGATCCGCAAGGTCAAAGCCGAAACGCGTGACCGGGAGCGCCCCGCTCCGGTATTTGGTTCGGCCACCGGACCCGTTCGCCTTCAGCGCATCCTGCACCTTCTGCACGGGAGCAGTCGCCGATCGAAAGAGGCCTTCGACCAACTCAATGAGGTCAAGGCCTTCGAGAGGCCGACTGCTGATGCCGGCTCGCGCTAGGCCCTCGCGAACCAATCGCACCCGCGCCTCGAGCGCGCCGGAATTCACCACGCCGTGGTCGGAGGACGGACGCCTCGACCACCATGGACGTGAGCGCGACGACTGGCCGTGCGCCAGCAATACAAAGCACCGCACCTGTCGCATGTGCCAACGACCGTGGGCGACGCGCACGGCCTCGGCATATGTCGTTGGCCGTCGAGAGTCGTCGTCTCCCTCGCCGGCCGCCACGCCGAGCAGGCGGTTTCGCAGGTCGAGCTTGTCGTCCCACGTCAACGACCAACGGCGGGCTGCGTCGGACAAATGGGTGGCCGGATCAAACGCGCGGTTGCGCAGCACGATCTGGACCGGACACGGGAGACTCGTCAGCAGCTGTGCCAGCCCGGAAACGGCAGATGCCATTTGCGACTCGGCAAGCAGCTCGAGATTGAGCGGCCGAACTTCGAGCGCGGCCACCAGCGCGCCGTCGGTCCGCAGAATCCCCTGCTGCCCAATCCCACGCACGCCTAATGGCAACGGTGGCTGGTCGTACGGACCGATATCGAGATCCTGCGAGCCCCGGGGCTGGGGCTTACCTCGTGATGGAGCGGGCGATGGGCTATCCGTCGACACGGAATCCCCAGCCGTGCCGGACGACGGTGGCCGACGCTTGATCCTGCAAGTCCAGGCGATAGAGCGGATCGGGGATTCGCAGACATCGTGTTTCCCGCAGCGGCGGCCGGTGCCGGGCGACGAGACGCGGACGGAGCCAGAATCGACCCAGTGCCATGAGGTGTCGGTCGAGCGGTTGATCATCGACCCGCACCCGCATGAGTGACCATCCGAGCAACACCGGAAGCGCGAGGGCGAACCCCACCAGCGGGCCGAGACCGAGCCAAGGCACCAGGACGGCGATCAGCCCGAGCTCGAACCCACCCAAGACCAGCAGCCAGAGCAGCTCGCGATTGGTCAGGCGAAAGCCACCCAGAGGCCAGCGGGCCGGCACATTCTCAAGATCCTCCGGGATGACGAAGCGCAGGGGCGAGGCCGGCGACGTCACGTCCTGCCACCCATCGTGTCAACCAGAAACTCCACTGCGGCCTGCAGCAGCCCGAAGTTGAACGCCATCACCAGCCCATAGACCACCAGCGCCTGCATGGCAAAGCGGCGAGCCTCGAGCTGCGCCTCGACGCTATTCGAGGTCCAAGCGGCAATCGCCTTCCAGCCAATTGCCGCCGCCACTGCCAGGCTGGCAATCGCGGCCAGAAAGCCCTTGAGGGACTCCACCGCAAAAGTGATTGGGTCGGTCGTCTGCGCAAACGCGGGCACGGCCGGCAATAGCATCAAGGCCAACAGGGTGATCACCAGGCATGCGCGTCGACCTGTGCTCACGGCTGCACCTCGCACGCCGCCTCGGGCACGGAGGCAAAACTCCGCACGACGCGGCGCAGCACGGCTCGCAGTCCGCCGGGGCCGCTTCCAGGATGCGGGGGCCTCGACTGCATGAGCCCCAGGCGCTCGGCCACCTCGTCGATGGCCGAGCGAAAGGCCTCGAGCTCGTCGATCATCCAACTGTGCGGAAGCTCGCCGCGGCTCTGCGCCACCGCGACGTAGGGGTGCGCGTCCGGGATCACTCCGATGACGGGGATCTCGAACCCCACGCCCTCGGCGATCAGTTTGGCGATCTCCGAGACGCGGCGGCGATCGCCGCGTCGGACGCGGTTCAGCAACAGGAACAGCCGGTCCTCAGGCAGGAATTCCGGCCCGATGTCGCGGCGGACCATCGAGATATCGCGAATGGCGTTGACGACATCGGCCTGTGCCGGAGTGACCACGTAGAGAATGCGATCCGCCCGCGCCAGCGGCTGGAACCGCCAGTGGCCGTATTCGGTGGGAAGGGTGACCACGACGGCCCCATACGGAAAGTCGCGTGCCGTCACCAGCAGCTCGCGGATCAGATTCGGCTCTTCGCGCTCGAAGCGCGCGTTCCACTGCGCGGCTAGGTGGTCATCGGCCAGGCCGACCATCACATGGAAGTTGCGGAATCTCTGCAGACCCGCCTGAAACCCCTCGCGATTGGGCTGGCGCAGAAACGCCGCGATCCCGGGAGAGGCTTCGACGCCACAGTAGGCCGCCAGGTCGTCCTTCGGATCTCCTCCGACGAGCAGAACCGGCACGTTGCGCTCGGCGATGGCCCAGGCCAGGTTGGAGGCGAGGGTGTCCTTGCCAATCCCTCCCTTCCGCGCCGTGAGGCAGACGATCGATCGCCCCGCCGGCGGCACCGCCAAGCGCTCCGCCAATTGCTCGGCGGCGGCCGTTTCCTGCTGTCGAGCACGCTGCTGCTCGGCTCGAGTGGCGCAACCGAGCGCCCAGGCTCGCCCGATTACCTCGGCGGCGTCGACGGGCCGATAGTGCACGGCATCGACGGCTGGCAAGCGCTCTAGGTCGTCGTTCATGCCGTCGTGCCAAACCTCGATGAGCACTATTGCGCGCCTGCCCTGCGCTTGAAGATTGGTTAGAAAGGCAAGCAAGCCGTTGTCGGCATCCTCGGGAAAGAGCTCCGCTCCGACGATCACCACGTCAGGCTGGCTCGCTGCCACGTGGGCTGCAGCATCCGCGCCGTTGGTAGAGAGACCCGCGAGCTCAAATTGGTCGGCCGGCCGCTGGGCCATTGCGGCGCGCACCTCCTGGATCTCGGCCGCCCGCAGCAGGCACAGGTGCACCCGGATCGGCAGGCTGGTTCCTTGATCGTTCACGACCGGGTCGGGCTCCTTCGCTCACGCAGGGCGGCGGCGTCGGGGAGGCGCGACGCCGCCGCCGGCGTGCGGGTGCGCGCCAATTGCGCGCTGAGATCAATCGAGAAGCGCGCGAAGGGTTCTGGAATCCAGGATTCCGTAATCATGGCGGTCAGGGGGACTCCCGCGGATCGAGTGGACGACGCGTTCGTCGCGCGATCCGATCGGCCTAAGCGTCCATGAATCCAGGCACGCGGGACCGTGCCGTGGCGTTGCTCGCCACACCTGTTGCCTGCACGCCGACCGACCCAACCGTCCCGTGTATCTCCCAACAGAGTCGGGATTTGGGTCGAGCACCGGTCTAGCGAACTAGTCCGCGCCGTGCGGCGATCAGACAGGCCTCGGCTCGATTCCGGGCGCCGAGCTTGCGGTAGATCACCGTGAGAGCCTTGTCCACGGTGTTGACGGCGATATGCAATTGGTCCGCGATCTCACGCGACGTCAGGCCACGAGCGCCGGCCGAGATGATCTCGGTCTGGCGCGGAGTGAGATCTTCCAGGGCGGCATCAGGTTGCTCGCCGGCAGGCGCGCATGCGTTGAAGAAGGCATCGCGCACGGACTGCCCGATGGTGACGTGCCCCGCGGCGGCGCCCCCTACGACCTCGTGCACTTCCTGCGATGGAGCCGTGGCGGCCAGCAGGCCGTCGGGCCTCGTCAGCAGCGTGTCCCACAGGCGCTGCTTGCTGTGAAGTGCCACAACTACTCGGGTGGCCGGGTAGCGGGTCCGGATCGAAATCGCCCGTTGCAATAGCCGGGTACGGGTGGCCTGCGCCTCGGACACTGTCACCACGACGTCAATGCGGCACCTTGCGCACGCGACGACCGCCGCGTCGGCATGATGCACAACCCCGACCACCTCGATCGACGGCTGACCCTCCAACTGGCATCGAACGCTGTCGGACGTGACCGGATCCGCGGCCAGCACGAGGACACGCACGCGGCGTGTCCTGCCACCAAATGCGCCAGATACTGGTGCCGGAGAGACTGACGGCAGTCTTCGGGTGGACCCTGCCGGCCAGTCTCGTGCGTGAGTTGACATCGCAGATCAGATCACTATGATGGTGATTGATCATCGTAGTGACGGCTGGGAGGCCCCGTCAATACTATTGTGTCTGTAGTTCACAATAGTGAGTCACAGTCCGGGGACCTGGACGACATGTCCTTGCGCATGCGCTATCTGTTCGCCACTGTTCGCAAGTCCGATGACACCGCCTACACCGTCGATGAGGTCGCGCGCGGAACCGGCGTCTCCCTGACCTACCTCCGCAACATGCTGGCCGGACGCCAGGACAATCCCAGCCGCAAGGTCATCGCTGCAATTGCCCGGTTCTTTTGCGTCTCCCCCGCCTACTTCTTCGAATCGGATAGCGAGATCAACTCGGAGTCTGAGGCGCCAGCATCGGAGATCGAAGTCGCGCTTCGATCTGCCGATCGTCTGGGGCCTGAAGGCCGGCAAATCTTGCTTGACATGATTCGACTCGCCCAACGGATTGTGGGGCAGCGCAGTCTGGACACGTGAACGCGCTGCTCGAGGCGCGGACGTTGCTTCGCGAGCTAGGCCTCAGCGGCCGCCGATTCGACCACGATCTACTCCTAGAGCGGCTTGAAGCGCGCCTTGGGCTCGTCATCGACGCCGTCCCCGACACTCGGCTGCCCGCCGGCGGCATCTCCGGCGCCCGCATCACGATCGATGGATCCCACGTCGTGTTTTATCCAGCCCGTGACTCCCGGCATCAGCAGTTCGCCATCATCTGCCACGAGTGTGCCCATCTACTTCTGAAACATCGCAGTCGCTCCGTCGGCGAAATGTTCGCCGGAACCGATCCCCCGTCTCCCGATGACGAGTTGGCCGCCGAAGCGCTCGGGGCCGCCCTCACACACTTCGCCAATCAACCAGAGTGGCTGCGGTCACTCGTTCAAGGCTCGGCTTCGGCCGAGTCCCGTCGCCTGCCGATGCCAATCGGCACGTGGATTCGCAAATGCTTTCGGCCCCTTGGTCCCGCCCGGTAGGCCCGCGGATAGTCTCGATAACACGTGTCGCTGACTTAGCCAGAGTTGCGATGCGTCGTCGGGTGGCGGACGTTGGGGCGAGGTAGTGCCAGTTCCAACGAGTCCAACTGCGTCTCCCGCTGATTGGCGACGGCGTCCATCGAGACTGACATCGCGGCCCGGCGGCTCGCCGCAGAGTTCGGGGCGTCCGCCTCACTCGACGTACACTTAGTCCCAAAGGCCAACCGCTTCCAGCAAACGCAGAATACGCACGGGCATGGTGGTCGCCGGAACGAGGCTCCGCCCTGATCCCTCCCGGTCCTGGACCATTCAACCGAATCCGTCTTGACCCTGCACCACCGACACACAGGTGACCTCAGGCTTGATCACGGTGGCTCAACACGCGGCGCAGCGCGTCGACCTCCTCCCAGGCAGCAAATTGCTGCTCGACTGCTGCCAACGCGCTTGCTGTACACGCCGAGCGTTCTTCGCGGGGATCCCAGAGATTCACGCTTCCGATAAAGATGTCCGTGACCTTGAGCAATCTGGCGGCCCGAGTCTGTGGGTCGTCGCTCGCCGCCTCCCTTAGCAATCCGAACGTGTCCGACGGCACACATACCGTGCGACCAACCAAGGGATGCAGGCTCTGGCCGTGGGCACATTCCTGAATGGGACTTCGGCCGTCCGTGGAGCCGATCTGCATGCCATCGGGCGTACGCAGCTCAAAGTCGGTATGCAAGAGCGTTGCGGCCAGGCGGAGGTTCGCCAACTCATCAAAGCCGTAGCCCTGCACTCGAGCGGCCTGCTCGGCAAGCGCAATAAGGGCACTCCGCCAGCCTAGATCTCGAGCCTGCGCCACGTCGCTCTTGGTCTGCAGGGCAAAGGCGATCGCGAAGCCGCGCGCTTCCGTTGCGTCAATGCGGGCTGCGAGCGTCAGTAGAGGCTCCGGCGTTACGAGGGCCAGCACAAACAGCACGCAGAATCCGAACAGCGCCACGGAAAGTACGTGCTCGGCCACAGCGCGCTGAAACCGCGCCACTCCAGCTGCACGCCCACGAAAAGCAGCGCCTTGATGCCAGCACAAGCGAGAGCCGCCGCCACCACCGCATGCAGCAGTCGGAGGCACATGAGTTGTGGCAACGTGAGTTCGGTCCGGGCGCGGCATCGCCCGAGTTCGCGCAGGCTGCCACCGGTCGCCGCAACGTAGGTGAAGTACAGAACCAGTCCCAGCCAGACCTCCCAGTTCGACTGTTCCCGACGCTCAACGACGGCGCCGTGTCCCGGCAACCACCAGACGAGAAGTCCTGCCGCCAGGGCCGCCAGCATGATCGACGGCCGTGCGCGCTTCCATATCCCAAAGCGAGTGACGCCGAGGGACACGACGAGAATGACCACGACATTGCCGAGATTCACCAGCAGTCGGCGAATGTCCGCGTCGCCCCCCACCGCTTCCAGCAATGGCCAGACTGCCTCGGTCACGGCCGTAGCGGCCCATGCGCAGCAGCCAGCCAGCGCCAACCATTGGTCGCACGTCCGACGACCGTGGCGAATCCGGCAGATCACGACCACAGCACCAAGGACGGCGCACGTCGCCTGCAACAGATGCCAGAGCACCGTCGGTGGCACCTTCACATCCACCCGTCAGGGCCGCGGTCGGGGCAACCAGAACGTGGCGTCGCAGGCCCAACAGTCAACGCTCATTCCCACAAGGGCGGCTGAACTGCGACTCGACAATCGTCCGCGTCGTTCAGGTCGGGCCGAATCTAGGTGCATTCGTGCAGCGGCATGCGGGCCGAGGCTTCGGCTTTATCGTAGGTCTGGGATCGAAGGAGGAGCAGATGCGCCTCGACCGCACATCGAACCGTCGGGCGATCTGCGCCCACGGCAGGCCGGACTGCTCCTTGAACCGCTCCGGGCGCTGAAGGAAGTCAGCGGGGACCGCGCGGGCTCTTCTGTGCGCTGTCGCGGCCCTAGCATGGCCTCCCTCAGGATTTCGTGGACTCCTTTCAGCCGGAGCTTTGCCTCGTCTGATCTTCCATCCCACGCACGTTGGTTCGGGATCCGCCACCCGCCCCCCACGGCTGCGGAGTGTTCCATCCTGGTGAGGTAGGCCAATCTCGCCCAAACATCCATTTATGCGGGCGTTTTCGCGTTACCTGGACTGCGGTCTTCTCTCCCGGAATAGCCGGAGCGAATTGCAGGTAGTAGTCAGTCTCTCCGTCCTGCTTGGCCGCCAAGTTTACGTAGTGGCATCCCGCGTCGAGAGTGGTGCTAAGCCACTCAATGGGTTGGTCGGTGTTGGGCTTCTTGGGAGGGCCGGACACGGCTACCTAGTTGCCGTCCGCATCCTCCACTTAGGCCAGGAGGTCGATAGTCTGGTCCCGCACCCCCAGGCCCAGCACGTAGCGATCGTCGGCGGTGATGGTGAAGGAGTCCGCCCCGGCGTCGTTGGCCTTATCCAGGAAGTAGCCCGGGAAGGACAGTCGCCCATGAGACGGAGACTGGGCACCCAGGGACACCGCGCCCGCACGAGTCCCGTCCGGATCCTGTCCACGTCGGCCACGGAGACATTCACCATCGCAGAGCCGCTGCCGCCGGTGCCGTCGTCGGCCTGCACGGTGATGGTGTAGGAGGATGTGCCCGGCAGTCTAGTCTGGCGGCCATAGCACCCGTCCCGGTGCCCCAATTCACGCCGAACTTTCCGTGGCCATTCCCCGCCGTGGCCAAAACTGTCAGCGTTTACTTATCAGCACCGGCAGCCGATACGCTAACCACAGAATAGCCAAACGAGGCATCCTCCGCCACATAGAAGCCGCAGATTCAACTGCCGAATACAGGGAGCGTGGGCAGCGTCCCCAGCCCAAAGCGAACATGGAAGTCCGTCGCCCCGTCCTCCATCGTCTCCTCCCGGATGTAGTAGATCCCAGCGTCAATGGACGTCTTCAGCCACTCAATGTTCAGGCTCAATTTGACGTCCACCCGTAGGCCTGACTTGACCACGATGTTCCCGTCAACATCCATCGGTCAGCAGTTCAGATTGCTGTTCTGGCCCCACACCCTCAAGTCTAGAGTGTAACGAACGCCGGTGATGAAGGCGCAGTAGCCCATTTGATTCCTCGTTAGCCCGCTCCCGAGATTTGCTACTCCGTTGTCCGGGGCTCCGGATGTCCAGGGACACCACCCCAGCGCGGTGCCGTCCGGGACCCGAGGCATGTGGGGACATTCAGTGGCTACTATCCTTGGCTGGTGTAGGCCACATGGCATTTCCAGCTGCTCCAAAGATCACAGGCAACAGTACATCCACAATAGCATCTTTGATGAGGCCAAGATGGTCACCAATCTCTAGATCCAGCGCCAGGATGGAGACTCAACTGTGCAATAGAAGTATGGTTACATCTACGGTGGCGTAAAAGGCTACACTAGCTTCCCAGTATCATTGGGTGAGTTGCTCCCTATCGATAGCCCTATTCTCTTTGAGCTTGCAACGGTGTTGAATCCCAACGCCATCACAAACGCACTGACCATCAGAATGTCGAGGTAGAACCAGATGTTCTCCGGGTCGTAGACAAGACTTACAGCGGGTTGATGACAAAATATGCCTCCGCCGTGACAGGTATCCCCATTAGCTAGGCCTCCATCAATCGGTACAACGTTACAACCTCCGCTTTAGGATCTAGGCATTCCTATACGTCATGGCACTGAATCCCATATATCAGCCGTTCTGGCAACCGTTGTGCAGGGCCGTCAAGGCGCGTCCGTCCAAGACTGACACGAATGGTCCGTTTGGTCATCTGACTCGACTTCCATGTGCACTCCTTGATTCTCAGTCGTTACCTTTCAGCAACCGTATGGCTGCATCCCCCTGTGAAGGTGAACTCGACCATTATATCCCTCGTGCCTGTCTGCTAGTGTTGCCAAAGCCATCGATGACTCAGCCAGATCCCACGCCGACGACTCTGGACAGTAGATGCATGAGTTTTCCCCTCACAGGCGATTCGCGAGCGGAACCAATTTGCCCGGGAATTGCTGCAAGACCAGTCATGTCGGATGCAGCCACAAATTCTTGGCCAACCTGCGTCACGCAGGCAATTTGGTCAAGGGATTCGGACATCGCCAGTTTCCTTCTAAAGGCGTGGCTTCCCCGCGTCCGCCGTCTGCCGATCCTGCGCTTCGCCCTCCGTCAGGCAGTAGCCCACGCGAGCCTTGTTGAAGGCGTGGACGGGCAAATTGGCCTTGTCACCTAGCATTGGGCGCCGCCTGCTAACGATGTTGCGCACTGGCCCCGTGTCGCGCGACTCTCCCAGGCCTGAATCCCATTGCAGCAGCTGGTCGTAGTGCAGCCACCTACCGACATAGTCCGACGAGCTCGGCCGGCGTCCGGCACTCAGTGGCCGTCACGCTCTGCCACTGTGAATGGGCATAGGGTGTAGTCGGTGGCTAGGTCGCCCAGCGCGTAGGGTTCGGTGACCTCGGCATGATCGGGGGTGCCACGGCGACTGCGGCGCTTCGAGGGTGCGGCTATACCGTGGCCGCGGAGGAGTTGGGCGAGGAGGACGTTAGCTGCCTCTTCGCAGATGGTTTCGGAGTCGTGCTTCCTAACCACCATCGCCAATTGCACCGCCGCTGAGAGCTCCTGGAACCGTGATCAGCGGGATACCGTAGTTGGAACAGAAGTGTTCGCCGCCACGCCCAATGCGTTCACGACCTCTTTGATCCGAGTCAGGCTTGCCGACGCGTAGTCCGTCGCCTCGTACCGCTGTATCTGCTGCTCCTTCAGGCTGAGTCGCTCCGCTAAGTCTCTCTGGCTCAAGCCTTACGAGATGCGAGCCTTGACCAGAGTGGCCGGCAACTTGGCGACGACGTTCAGGTCCTCGATCTCGAAGTTGCCAGCCTTTAGGGACTCATACTCGCTCAATTGTTCCTGAAGGTCTGCCAGCTGGCGTCGCACGGCGTCCTCCCGCGCCCTGGCGATGAGAGGGTGCGCCCGCTCGGGTTCCCCAGAGCGCTGCGTCAAGCCGGCAAGGGTCTCCGAGAACCGCTACGCCTGACTCTTGGTGATCCGGTACTGCCGTTCGTTCTTGATCATGCGAGGCCTCCCAGGTCTATGGCGACGATCCCTTTGGGCTTCCCGGTTTCCCTGTCTGACTAAGTGAACTCGAGAAACGACAGGCCGTCTGCGTCAGCGATGACCGAGGCTGGAAAAAGCGAGTCCCGATACTTCGCCTTCTGGGTGGCTCGCCCCGGATCGAAGGTCAGGAGCACGGAATCGAGGGCCGCCGGATCGACGCCAGCCCCGGCCCAGCAGGCGTCGTAGTCGTTGGGCCTCGTCGTGCCCGTCACGAAGCTCCCATCGACTTAGGCGGTCCGGCAGCCCGCGCCCTTCAAGTTCTCCAGCGCGGCCTCCAAGGAGTGTTCCGAACCCATACTGCAACTCCCCCCAGCTAGCCCAGTGCACGCCGGGCGGAAGGAGTCCGTCGGCACCTAACTGGGAAATCACTCTTGGACAGCGACATCATTGTGTAGAAGGTGCGTCACGCGTCGAGCAGTCGTCGTATTTCTGCTGCCGTGCCACCGACCGGGCAGCGTCTCCAGCCCGTGTCCTCCATCGACCCACCAGGCTAGAGGAAATTGAGGGCTTTCGCCCTGCGATTCTGCGTGGCGCTGCAACCCCGGACATCCATTGCGCGTTGTCGACACCGTAGGCCGATGTCCGAACGGCCGCCAAAAAGGCACAATTGGCGCACCCAGAAGCGCGAGCTACGGTGCCGTTGGGTGGCCAATGACGACCACCTAGAGGAAGGAGGCTCCCATGCCTCACGTACTCACCCGCACACGGGCCGTGGTCGGCGGCGGAATTATGGCGGTGCTCCTCTTGGCCTGTTTCGGCGCGCAGTTCGCGCGCAAGCGGCATACCTCGCTCCGGCACACCCCGGAGGATCGATAGCGGGTCGCCAAGACATCCCTCACGGGCGCCGGACACCTAGTCGTCGTGCTGGCGCTCGCGGTGACTGCCGCGGCACTCTCCGTCAACGCGGCAATGGCGGTGCTCCAACATCGCCAGACCGCCGAGGTGACGGAGCTACCCGCCGGCGGACCCATCGAGGAGCCGGCAGTGGGCGCGTTCCAGGTCACGAGTGAGATCACCGAGATCTCGGTCGAACGAGCCATGGAAGCCGGCGACGAGTCCGGCCCTCCCATCGAAGGATTCGAGACACCCGTTGTAATTGAAGGCCAAGGCACGACGCCTATGGCCGCCACTCTCGATCCTGGTCTATGGATCGCGGAAGTCAGATTCTTCGACTACACCTCACCAACGCTGGGCACGATCCCGGGCGTGAACATCAGGTCCCGGGAGGGGATGGGTGGCATGCGCTGGAGCTCGAGCGGAAGCGCAACGTCCTGGGCCGCGCTCCACGTTGGCGGCTGGATCCCCACGCAGATCCCCGGCTTTACGCCAGGCGCGGTGATCGTGAACGTCGACGCCATCCCCGAGGACGTGCAGTGGCTCGTGCGCTTCAGGCGTCTTGGCGAACTCGAGAGGCCCGACGGCGCCCTCAATTGGAGTGATGTGAGGCGCTGATGTCGGCTGAGTCATCCGCACCGCCTGGCGTCGTCAATCGGAGTGGGATGACGAGCCGTGGCGGCAGCCTTGGCGGTGCCGACCGGCAACCGAGGCGCCGGGCCGGTGGGATGGCCACCCGCCGGCCCGGGCGCGACGAACGACAAGGAGATTCACCATGAAGCGACGATTTCTCACAGCGACGGTCCTGATGGTCGTCGGGATCTGGCTGGCGGCGACGGCCGTGGCCAGCGCGGGAATCGCTGGGTAGCCATGGTCAGCCTGGGACCCCTCGAAGTACTGATCATCATCTTGCTCGCCCTGCCGATCGTGGCCCTGGTGGTAGGCACCGCAGCTGCGGCACGGTACCTCTACCTCAGTTGGCGCAGGCCCGACCGAAAGTGAGCGACCGATGAGTCAGCTTGGCCGGCTTGAACGGCTCGCTTGGCTGACCATCGGGTTCGTGATCGCCGGGTGCCTCGTGTGGCAGACCGTCAGCGGTGAGCTATCTCGCCGTCAGACGCGCGAATTCATGGAGATGTCCCTGCACGCCAGCATGGGCGACGAGATTGTCGTTTCCGAGGTCGTTCGTGAAGTCCCGGTCGAGGTGCTTCGCGAAGTCCCCGTCGAGCGGGTTCCGGTTCGGGCGATCCCGGGCAGCGACGAGATCGTCACCAGCAAGGTCACGAACATTGTGCCTCCAGACGTGACGGACCCGACGCCGCCAGACCTCTGCGAATCCGTCGACCTGACGGGCGTCGGTTTTGGCAATGAGGTCCGCGACCTTGCGCCCGGCGTCTACACCGCCACGATCCACGGCGACACTTTTGCCCTCGACGTCACCATGGAGTCCGTCGACGGGCGTAGCCGGTTCAACTGGGGACGTACGGCGTCGGTGTCGTCAGCGGTGGGCGATCACGCCGATGCAGCGCTATTCGTGGGCCCCACGCGCATCACCGTGAGTCCGCCCGGTCCCGATGTGCGCTGGGGAATCGTGATCGAGCGCCTCGATTCCGAGAGCGACGCGACGCCGATCAGGGTCGAGGTCGTCGGCGACGAGGCGGCGATCGCGGACCTGTCGCCGGGCCTCTGGCGGGTGGACCTGGTGTGGACATCCGGGGACCGGCCAGCCAACTGGGTGTGGGACGCCAGCATCGAGTCGGTGGCGGGATTCGGCGGCGGGCCATGGGGTGGCGGGTGCACCGTGATTCACGTGGGGCCCAGTGCCAATCAGCCCTTTTCCGGAATTCGCCTGGATCCCGGCGAGGTGGCGGTCACCGCCAACGTGCCGCCGGACTTCACCTGGGCGGTGGCGTTCACGCCGTTTCCCACCGGCGCCGATGATGACGGCGAGTGTCTCTGGTGACTCCAGCCGCCCGGTGCTGGCGGCAACTGCGCCAAGCCCTGAGACCCAACCAAAGGAGCTGACGACATGACAATCCTCAACCGCGTCGGGCGAGTCCTGGTCGTGTTTTCCCTCGTGGTCATCGCCATCGCGCTGTCCGTGAATGCGGCGTTCTTGGTGCTCCAGTACCAACAGTCGGAGGCGTTCTTCGGGAGCGCCTCGGACAGGGCGGTGTACACCTCGGATGGCGGAATACGAACGGAGTCGACCACGACCATCACGCAGACGTCCATCCATATCAGCGGGCATGGCTCCGAGCCGTCGGAGCCGGTCGAGCTGCTATCGGAGGGCCTGTGGATCGTGAGCGTTCGCTTCGCCGACTATGAGCCGCCCGAGGTCGGGAACATCCCCACCGTCAATCTCAACAGCGTCAGCAGCACGGGCGGCGCGGGATGGTCGGGAGATTGGTGGAATCACATTTACGTCTCCGCTGACAAGGATTGGGGGGAAGAGCGGGCGCCGATTCAGTGGATTGCCACCTTCACGCCCGGTGAAGTCGTGTTACATATTTCCGACCTGCCGGACGACGTCGGGTGGTATGCAGATTTCGAGCGGATCGGTGAGCTTCAGCCGGAGGAGTGAATCGCCAGCCATGGGGCGGTCGGCGGTCGTCAGCCTCCTTCGCAGGGGGCAGTCCGCAGCTCAGCCGTCGGCTGCTCCGCCATTGAGGGACTGAGAGAGTGACATGAGCGATCGGTGGGCGCGGATCGTGGTGCTGTTGATGTTTCTCATCGCCCTGGCCCTGGTCTGGCAGACCGTGCGGAGGGAGATGCTGTATTGGGGCGTACAAGTCTCGAGTGGGAGCAGCCCGCCGGTCGACTTGTCGGCGATGTTTTCGGAAGTTACGGTGTCCGATCTCGAAGACCTGGTCGTGATCGAGGTCATACTGGTCGACGGCCTCGGACGCGAGGAGCGGCCCGTGACCTTGGCGGCCGGTATCTGGCGGGCGACCACGGAGACCTTCGGCACCACCATCAATGAGACGCAGATAATCGGCACCGGTGAGAAGGACAGCAGGCTCGGGTGGCCGAGTGACGCGTCGCGTCCGGCGTATTTCGAGGTCGGCAACTACCCCGATCCCGGTTCCACGCTCTACGGCCGTGAGTTCATCATTCGAACCAACGCGCTTTCGGACGACCATCCGTGGTCGGTGACGTTGGAGCGGTTTGGGTGGCGCTAGCGGTGCTGGGCCCATAGCCGTTTCGGTTGCAGTTGCTCTCGTTGGCCGAGTGGCTGCTCAGCGTGCTAACCCTGCTCGGACCCTTAGTCCAACGGCACCTGCCGCCGCCGAATTGCACGGAGACTAAACAGCAGCGGTAGCCGCGTATGCGCCTGCGCTTCGATCATGCGTGCCCGGTCTCATCCAGCCGGCTGCCCAGCCCCGGCTGCCCGGCATCGAGTAGCGCGTGCAGGTCCGCTTGCAGCGTATGGCTGGGGATTCGGATCCACCGACCGATGCGGATGTGTCGGATTAGCCCGGCATGACACATGCGGCGGATCCGTCACTCGTGGAGCTGCCAGAGATCGGCCACCTGCTTGACGGTGAGCAATCGCAGCCCGTGGTCCGAGGTCGTGGGCCGACATCGAGCCGGCGTCATGCCGGGCGGGCACGGTCGCGTCGGCGAGCGACGGCCGCCGTCGGAGCAGCGAAACGCGGCGCATTGGGCAATCGCCGCGGTCCGACCCAGCCACGTCGACGCGCTGGCGTTGGATTTGGATGCAGGAGGTGCACCGACCGATGATCCCCGCCGGAGCGATGTAGGCCACCCCAGGTTTCCGCAAATCTCGTGGCCGCTCGGCGACCGATGCGACCGTCCGCGCGGCCACGACAGACCTGCGGCCACAGCAACTTCTCCCAGAACCTCCGGCAAGCCGCTTTGCCGATCGTGGCCGATAAGTGACTGCGACAAACCCACCTCCGCACCGGCTCCAACGCCCCGTGGATTCGGCTGCTGATAGCCGTCCTTGGCGCGTCCCGCGAAAACGGTTCGGATTTGCCGGTTAGTCGATATCGCGGCGGGATCGACGTTCTCTTCGGCGACGCCGCGCTTGGGCCGACCGCAGCGCCAGCCTGGCGAAGTAGGCGCGGCGCGCGGCCAGCGCCCGCCGCCAGCGCTCGCGCGGATTCAGCACGCCGTCGGGATCGACCTCCGCTTCGAATCGCGCAAGGAAGGCCGCGCGCGCCCGGCTAGTCGTAATTCGGGGGTCGCGCGCGGCATGCAGGCGAAAGGCTCCGATTCGCCCGCGCAGCGCCATTTCGGTCGGGTTCATTTGCTTTGGAGGTTCGTCTTCGGCCGACATCACACTCCTGGATCGGTCCGGAGTCGTCGCGGAATAACGGGTCGCGTGGTCTACAAGAGTCTGGCCGTTTTCAGGACCGCACGTAATCCAGGAATCCGTAATCTCCGCTGGCGGATTTCGCCGATCCGCTTCTGCTAGACGAGAGTCACGGAACTCAAACCCACGACCTGGAACTGAGCGGGTGCCATCGCCTGCCGACCCCCAGCGGCCTAGCCAAACTCCGGCATGCAACTTCGGCCGCGTGCCCTGGGCAGGGGTGAAGGCGCGGACTTCGAGGGTGACTTCGGGAGCGCGCATTCACCTCATCGACCCAACCGATGTCCGCGGGCGGCCATCGGCGAGCGGTCGACGCGCCTCGCAGTGAACCGTGGGTCGCCGGACCTTAGCCCCGATCAACAACCGTCCCATTCGCCGTGTATTCGCGCCGCGCTCGATGCCTATCGGCAATGGGCGCGACGCCGCCACCCGCGCACCGACCGGGCGACCCGAGACGAGTCGCTGGGGTCAAGTCCCGGCGTCGTCGCTCACGCGTCTAGAGCCGGTCGCCGGGCGACAGGCGCCGGTGAGCCTCACGGGCGCGTGTCGACGCGGCGCTGGCCGCATAGCGGCCCACCATCGCGCGACTACGCCAGCCGGCCACTCGCATGAGGTCCGTCTCCTGCCCGCCGGCCACCAGCCAGGCATGAGCAAAGGAGTGGCGCAGTTGGTGGGGATGCACCTTCGGGATGCCGGCCTCGCGCGCCCGGTTCCGGACGATCTGATAGACGCCGCTCGGCGTGATCGGCCCACCTCTCCCCAAAAACAGCGCCGCCGCCTCGGCGTGCAGGTGCGTCACCCGCGCCCGCAGATAGCGATCCAGCGCCTGCACCAGCTTCCGACCCAATGGCACTAGACGCTCGCGGCCGCCCTTGCCGAGCACGCGCAGCAGGCTCTGGTCGAGGTCCAGGTCGTCGCAGCGCACCGAGGCCACCTCGCCCCGACGCATGCCCGTATCGATTAGCAGCAGCAGGATCGCCAGGTCGCGCCGCGCCTCGAACGAGCGACCGCGGCAGGCCTCCAGCAGGCGCCGCAGGTCGTCGATCTCCAGGACGTCGGGTACGCGCTCCTCGAACTTCGGCGGGCGCATCCGATGCATCGGTGAAATGTTCACCTCGCCCTCGTCCTCGGCCCAGCCGAAGAAGCGCTGCAGGCTGCGGTAGCGCGTGTTGGCCGTTGAGGCCGAGTGGCGATCGAGCTGGTCCTGCACGAAGGCCTCGCAGTGCTCGCGCCGGATCGCCTCGATGTCGCGCGGCATGCCCTGCGCCGCGAGGAACTGCACGAACAGGCGCACGGTCCGCAGGTAGGTGTCGAGCGTGGCCGGCGACTTGTTCTCGGCCGCCAGCGTCCGCCGCCACGACAGGGCCAGGGTCGCCACGTCGCCGTAGCCACCTGCTGGGCGGCGGGCCGGAGCGCGGCGCGCGGGGCGCGGATTGGTTCGGACTTGGGGGCGAGTGGGGCGCTTGCGAGGCATGTGTCGGGCGATTCGGGGGCGTGCTGAAGACACTCAAAAGTTATCACAGTTATGGTGTGGTGAAGCGCTGTGGCAGGATGTGTTTCCCGGAGGATTTCAATTATGGAGTGGTTTGAACCTGTAAAATTGTTCTGGAGCCCACACCCGGAATTGAACCGGGGACCTCGTCCTTACCAAGAACGCGCTCTTCCAACTGAGCTATGTGGGCGTAAAGGCGAGACGGCCGTTACCGATCAGCCGCGGCAGCGTCGCGCGGGCTAGGCGTCGAGCGCTTGCACCACCTCCTCGGCGTGGTCGTCGGGCTTCACGTTGGGCCACACGGCGCTCACGATCCCGTCCTCGTCGATGAGGAAGGTGGCGCGTTGCGTGCCCATGAAGGTCCGGCCCGCCATCTTCTTCTCGACCCACACGCCGTAACCCTCGATGGCCTGGCGCTCCACGTCGGCCAGCAGGGGAAAGTTGAGGCTGAACTTGCTGCTGAATCGCTCGTGCGACTCAACCGGGTCGTCGCTGACGCCGAACACGGCGGTCCCGCGGTCCGCAATCTCGGACATCCGATCCCGAAAGCCGCACACCTCGCGGGTGCAGCCCGGGGTGTCATCGCGCGGATAGAAGAACAGGACGACCTTGCGACCGCGCTGCTCGTCGAGCCGAACGAGGCTGCCGTCGGTTGCTTGGAGCTCGAAATCGGGGGCGCGATCACCCACCTGCGGCATCGCCATGCGCAAACCCCTCAGGGCGTAACGCCCCATCATCGCATCCTCGACCCTGCACGGCCGCGCCTCGCCGGAGGTCTGTGCGACCATCGGCGGCGTCAACCCTCGCTCCCACCGAAACGCTGACGCGCATGAGCACCTCCGCCGCTGGACCATCATTCGATCTGACCGGCCGCGTAGCCCTGGTGACCGGTGGCGGTCGGGGCATCGGGCGCGGCATTGCCCTGGCGCTGGCGCACGCAGGCGCCGACGTGGTGCTCGCGGCGCGCTCACGCGATCAACTCGAGGACACCGCCAACGAGATCGAGGGCCTGGGACGCCGGGCGCTCGCCGTGCCGACGAATGTACGGGACTTGGACGAGCTGGCCGCGCTGTTCAGCAAGACGGACGAAGAGTTCGGTCGCCTCGACATCCTGGCGAACAACGCCGGCATCGGTCTGCGCACGCCGGTGCTCGAGGTGACGCCGGAAGAATGGGACCGGGTGCTCGACATCAACCTGCGCAGCCTGTTCTTCGCCTCGCAATACGGATTGCGCCTGATGGTGCGCGGCGGCTACGGCCGCATCATCAACACCGGCTCGCTCACCAGCTTCCTGGGCTTCAAGCCCATCTCGGTCTACGGCGCGTCGAAGGGCGGGGTGGCGCAACTGACCAAAGCGCTGGCCGTGGAGTTCGCCGAGCAGAACATCACCGTCAACGCCATCGCCCCCGGCTACATCCTCACCGACCTCACCCAGCCGCGCTACGACGATCCGGTGTGGAATAGCTGGATCCTGGGCCGCACCCCGATGAACCGTTGGGGGTATCCCGAAGACCTGGCCGGTGCGGTGGTGTTCCTCGCCTCCGAGTCGGCGGCGTTCGTGACGGGCCACGTCCTGCCGATCGACGGGGGCTGGCTGGCCGGGTAGCGAAGACCGAGATCCGGTGGCCCACGCTGCGCGCAGCGTGGGAGCATCCGGTGCACCCAGGCACAGTCGGACTATAGATACCGGGTCAGGCCCGAAGCGACCAACGCCGCGGTCCTAGCCGGCGGCGGTCGGCTCGATCCACACCGCGCCGTCCCGGTACCACTCCTTCTTCCAGATCGGCACGGTGGTTTTGAGCGTATCGATGATGTAGCGGCAGGCCTCGAAGGCCTCGGCGCGGTGCGGCGCGCCGACTGCGATCACCACGCTGGCCTCGCCGATCCGCAGCTCGCCGATGCGGTGCTCGATCTCCACGTCCGTCAGGCCCCAGCGCTCCTCCACCTGCCGCCCAATGCGCTCCAGCTCCTGCAGCGCCATGGGCTCGAAGGCCTCGTACTCCAGCTTCACGACCGGCCGGCCGTCCATGTTGTCGCGCACGATGCCGTGAAAGGTGCAGATGCCGCCGTTGCCGGGCCGCGTCACCCGCTGGATCAGCGCGTCGGCGTCTATGGGCTCGTGCGTGAGCCTAATGTTCATGCGCCCCCCGAGACCGGCGGAATCACCGCCAGCTCGTCGCCGTCCTCCAGGACCGTGTCCGGCGGCACGAACTGCTGGTTCCGCGCGAACGAGACATGTTCCACGCGGCCGGCCAGCGCCGGCACGTCCTCCGCCAGCAGCAGAAACAGGCCACGGGCCGTCGTGCCCTCGGGCACGGACACCACGCGCCGTCGCTCGCCCGCCACCTCGGCGACGGAGGCAAACAGCAGCAGCGAGACTCGGATAGACGCGCCAGCCGGCGAGGCATCCGCGGCTGCCTGCGGCGCTGTTGAGCCACTCATGGTTCGAGCCTAGCAATCCCGGCAGGGGATCACGGAGTACCGCGCCGATGGGCTGTGCGACCATCGGCGCGAACCTAGCCGCCAGGCCACGCCAATGTCACACGCGCACCACGGGTCCCACTCAACCCAAGAGCATCGGCATGAATCGGAGCGCATCGGCGCCGTCAAGTGCGCCGTGCTCGTCATCAGCGACTCGCGCACCGAACGGACCGACCGCTCCGGGCGCACCGCCGAGCGGCTCATCACCGACGGCGGCCACGAGATCGTGCACCGGGATCTGGTGGTCAACGATGCGGATCTCATTCGCGGCGCGATCGACGCGGCGCTGGCGGAGGGCGCACAGTTCGTCTTCTGCACCGGCGGAACGGGCCTGGGCGAGCGCGACATCACCGTGGACACCGTGACGCCGATGCTCGACAAGGTGCTCGACGGCTATGGCGAGTGGTTCCGGCGGGCCAGCTGGGACCAGATCGGACCCGCGGCCATCTTGTCGCGCGCCGTGGCCGGCAAGTTGGGACGGGCGCTGATCGTTTGCTCGCCGGGATCGACGGCGGCAGTCGAGTTGGCGCTCGGCGAGTTGCTCGTGCCGGAGCTGCGGCACTTCATCCGCGAGGTCTCGCGCTAGCGCGGCAACCTAAGCGGCCTCGGCTTCCGCCTCCTCGGTCCAGTCCAGCATCTCGGGCGGGATTCTTTCCAGGTCCAGCAGCGACTTGAGGTGGTCGATGAAGAGCACGCCGTTGAGATGATCGACCTCGTGCTGCACGGCTTGGGCGAAGAGACCGCTCGCCTCCAGCGAGACGCGCGCTCCGTCGAGTTGCGTGAAGGCCACCGTGACGCCCTCGGCGCGCTCGATGAGGGCGCGGAATCCCGGTAACGACAGGCAGCCCTCGACCATCTCCTTGCGTGCGCCGTTCAGCTCCACCTCGGGATTGATCAGCACGAACCGGCGGCCCGACAGCGGGTCGTCGTCGTCGGGCGGCAGCTCCAGCACGAACAGGCGCGCGAGCACCCCGACCTGCGGTGCCGCCAGCCCCAGGCCGGCATTGGCGTGCATGGTGTCGAACATGTCATCAGCCAGGCCCACGAGGTCGGGCGTGATCTCGGCAACCGGCGCGCACGGTTCGCGCAGTCCCGGGTCCGGTATTTCAAGAATTCGGCGGATCACCGGGCTAATTCGGGAGAGCAAGCGGGCGAGTCTAGCAACGGCTTTTTTGGCATCGAGCACTGCCGGCGCTACCGTGAACCTGCGCTCCCGGCAACGGCAACCCTAGTCCCGTACCCATCGACAAAGGCGGCATGACGTGAAAGACCCCCGCACGCACCACGTGGCCAGCTCCTACGCGCTGTGGGAGCGCGCCAACCAGGTCATTCCGGGCGGCTCGCAGCTCATCAGCCGCCGGCCCTACGCCTTTTCCAATGGCTTTGCTCCGGTATACGCCGAGCGCGGGAAGGGCTCGCGCATCTGGGACGACCAGGGCGTGGAATACATCGACTTCGGCATGTCGGTGACCTCGGCGATCCTCGGCTACGCCGACGACGTCGTGGACGACGCCGTGATCGAGCAGATCGGCAAGGGCGCGACCTATTCCCTCAACAGCGAGCGCGAGATCGAGCTGGCCGAGTTGCTCATCGACCGCATCCCCTGCGCGGAGATGGCGCGCTTCTCCAAGGGCGGCGGCGAGTCGTGCGCCATTGCGGTTCGCATTGCACGCGGCGCCACGGGGCGGGACGTGGTGCTATTTAGCGGCTACCACGGCTGGCACGACTGGTACCTGGCCGCCGGGCATCTGCGGGAGGGCGCGTTCGACCCGTTCGCCCTGCCGAACATCCGAGCCACCGGAGTGCCGAAGGCGCTGGAAGGCACCGCGATTCCGTTCCCCTGGGGCGAGCTGGAGCCGCTGGAGCGGCTGCTTGAACAGCATCGCGGCCAGGTGGCCTGCATCATGATGGAGCCGATTCTGCTCGCCACTCGCCCGCCCGAGGGCTACCTGGAAGGCGTGCGCGAACTGGCGACGCGCGAGAACGTGGTGCTGATCTTCGACGAGGTCACCACCAACTTCCGCTACGGCGCCAACGGCATCCAGGACTTCGTGGGCGTGGTCCCGGACCTGGCGTGCTTCGCCAAGGCGATCTCGAACGGCTACGCCATGGGCGCGGTGGTCGGCAAGCGCTGGGTCATGGAGCCGGCGGCGGACATGTTCGTGAGCAGCACCTATTGGAGCGACCTGGTGGGCATTACCGCCGCCATCACCACGCTCACGGAGATCGAGCGCCGCGACGTGCCGGGGCAGCTGGCGGACTTCGGCGAGCGTTTGCAGTCGGGCATGCAGGAAGTGCTGGACGAGGTCGATCTGCCGGTCAAGATCTCGGGCATGCCGGCGACCCCGGGCATCACCTTCACCGATCCTTTCGACGCCGACCAGTCCAAGAAGCTGAACGCGCTGGTGGCGCAGGAAGCCGCCAAGCGGGGCATCTTGTTCAACACGCACCCGCGCCACAGCACGGCGCACAACGACCGCGACCTCGGCGTCACGCTCGAAGTCTTCCGCGAGGCGCTCCTCATCACGAAGGACGCCATCGGACGCAATGCCGTGGACGACGTGCTGGAGGCCAGCCTGGCGCCGGCGATCATTCCGCGGCCGACCATCAAGCCAAGCGCTTCGGGATGACCTCCGAGGAGTGGCCGCCGCTGCCGGAGTCCATCCAAACGCCGCGGCTGCTCCTGCGGCGGTACAGACTCAGCGACGCGGAGGATTCCTATGCCTATGCGCGCGACCCGGAGTGGGGACGCTTCCTGCCCCCGGTTCCGCGGCCCTACGAGCGGCGGCATGCCGATGAGTTTGTGGCCGGGCAGGTGTTGGCAAAGTGGGACCAGGAGCCCGCCTGGGCGATCGAGCACGAGGGCCGGTTGGTCGGAGGGGTAAGCCTGCGGCTGGCTCCCCGGAATGAGCGAGCTGAACTCGGCTATTCGATCGCTCGGTGGTTGTGGGGTCGAGGTTTAGCAACCGAAGCCGTGTCGGCGGTCATCGACGCGGCGTTCCGATGCCTGCCGCTTCGCAAGATCGCCGCCCGCGCGGTCGCCGCGAATCTCGGTTCGATTCGTGTCATGGAGAAGGTCGGGATGCGGCACGAAGGGGTGCTGCGCCAGCACTGGGTTGTCCACGGCCAAACGTGCGATTCCGTGCACTACGGCCTGCTGCGCAAAGAGTGGGAGCGGCAGGCGGACGCTAGGAGATGACCGCCAACGACTGGCCGCCGCTGTCGGAGTCCATCCAAACGCCGCGGCTGCTCTTGCGACCGTTCAGATTCGACGACGCGGAAGACATATACGCCTATGCGAGCGACCCGGAATGGGGACGCTTTCTTGCTCACGAGCAGCCTTACGAACGCCGTCATGCGGAGGTCTTCTTGGCCGAGCGCGTATTGGCGAAATGGCGCAAGAATCCTGCCTGGGCGTTTGAGCAGGACGGTCGAGTGGTCGGAGGTTTGGGCTTGTGGCTGGCTCGCCGGAATCGGCGGGCGGAGATTGGCTACGAGTTGGCCCGGCGGCTGTGGGGCCGCGGTCTCGCGACCGAGGCTGCAGCGGCAGTCATTGGCGAGGCATTTCGCCTGCTTCCGATCCGCAAGGTCACCGCAACCGCGAGCGCAGCCAACGTCCGATCAACTCGGTTGCTCGAACGACTCGGCATGCAGCGCGAAGCCCTGCTTCGACAGCACTGGGTGCATCGCGGCGAATCCCTGGATGAGGTTCGCTACGGGCTACTCCGTGAAGAGTGGCAGCCGCAAGCCGGCCTCGCTTCCAGCGAGCCACGCGCTTCACGATGACCACCGGCGACTGGCCGCTGCTGCCGGAGTCCATCCAGACGCCGCGGCTGCTCGTGCGGCGATTCAGGCTCACCGACGCCGAAGACGTGTATGCCTATGCGCGGGACTCGGAATGGCGGCGTTTTCTCTTCACGGTTCCGCAGCCCTACGAGCGGCGGCACGCGGACGAATTTGTGGCGGCGAATGTACTCACCGACTGGCGCGCCAAGCCGCAGTGGGCGATTGAGTGCGAGGGCCGGGTCGTCGGAACGGTCGCGCTATGGATCGATCTCGGGCATGGGCGGGCGGAATTCGGCTACACCCTGGCGCGTTGGCTGTGGGGTCGTGGCCTGATGACCGAAGTCGTGTCGGCGCTAATCGACGAGGCGTTCGCCACGCTCCCGCTGCGCAAGATCACCGCCCGTGCGCTTGCCCCCAACATCGGATCGATTCGAGTGATGGAGAAGGCCGGTATGCAATTCGAGGCGGTGCTTCGCCAGCATTTCTCGCACCGCGGCGAGGTGTTTGACCTG
The DNA here is from genome assembly GCA_026708035.1 of Chloroflexota bacterium. NCBI lineage: Bacteria > Bacillati > Chloroflexota > Chloroflexota bacterium. The sequence goes on from JAPOVQ010000011.1 coordinate 27,432, forward strand.
GTGCACTATGGGCTCTTGCGCGAAGAGTGGGAACGGCAGGCCGACGCTAGGAGATGACCGCCAACGACTGGCCACCGCTGTCGGAGTCCATCCAAACGCCGCGGCTACACCTGCGGCGATATCGGCTCACCGACGCGGCCGATGTCTTCGCCTACGCGCGCGACCCGGTGTGGGGGCGCTTCATGCCCCCTGTCCCGCGGCCCTACGAGCGGCACCATGCGGACGCCTTTGTGGCCGGCCAGGTGTCGGCGAATTGGCGGCAAGAGTCTGCCTGGGCGATTGAGCGCCAAGGTCGGGTGGTCGGCAGGGTGAGGCTGCGTCTGGCGCCGCCGCATGGGCGGGCGGATCTCGGCTATTCAATCGCTCGGTGGCTCTGGGGACGCGGCCTCACCACCGAAGCCGTATCGGCAGTCATCGACGAGGCGTTCCGATGCCTGCCGTTGCGCAAGATCGCCGCGGGCGCAATCGCCGAAAACGTCGGGTCGATTCGAGTCATGCAGAAGGTCGACATGCAGCGCGAAGGAGTGATGCGTCAGCACTGGGTGTGCCACGGCCAGACTTGCGACTCGGTGCACTACGGCATCCTGCGCGAAGAGTGGGAGCAGCGAGCGGGCGCCGTCGAATGACCGCCGAACACTGGCCGCCGCTGCCGGAATCGATCCAAACGCCGCGGCTGCATTTGCGGCGGTATCGGCTCAGCGACGCGGAGGACGTCTTCGCCTACGCCCACGACCCGGAGTGGGCGCGCTTTCTCCCTGGGGTTCCTCAGCCCTACGAGCGTCAGCATGCCGACCAATTCGTCGCGTCGCACGTCCTGAAGGACTGGCGCACCGAGTCCCACTGGGCGCTCGAGCACGAGGGCCGCGTGGTCGGACGCGTGGGGATGACGCCGGCGCATCGGCATAGGCGGGCGGAGCTCGGCTACGAACTGGCCCGGTGGCTCTGGGGCCGCGGCCTCATGACCGAAGCCGCGTCGGCGGTGATCGACGAGGCGTTCCGTAAGCTCCCGCTCCGCAAAGTCCTCGCCCGCGCGATCGCCGCCAACATCGGCTCGACGCGGGTGATGGAAAAGGTCGGCATGCGGCACGAGGCAACGCTGCGGCAGCACTGGGTCTTCCACGGTCAGTCCTACGACGCGGCGAACTACGGGATCCTGCGTGAAGAATGGGAGCGGAACGCGAGCCTCGAGCCGTCCCCCCCGGGCCGAACGTGACGGCGACGCCGGCACACGGATCGGACGAGAAGTGCAAGCAGACCAATTCTCCGGAGGACTCGTGGACGCGGATTTCGAACTGCCACCGGCAGACGCCGAGACTTCCTTCGCGGGGCCTACCGCGCGGCAACGATCGACCGGCAGGTCACAGGTTCCGTGGCTAGGATGCGCAAGAGGTACGCCGACTCGGTCAAAGACATCTCTCTAGTGCCCGACTTCCCATATCCGGCGTCGTATTGGCGGGCGACTGTCCTCTGGAGAGCTCCGATTGTCGTGGGCATGCTGCTGCTGGCTGCCTGCGGGGATCCGCCAGCGCCGGATCCACCACCCGAACAGCAGCCGCGAACTGCATCCCAAGCACCGGAAACGGCCACCCCCACGCCGGAAACACAGCCTCAGAAGGCCCACACGCAACCTTCGAAAACCGAAACCCAAGCTCCGAAGGCCGCGACTGCGTCTGCCTCGCCTGCACCGAATGCGAGGACCAGTGCGTCGGCGTTCGTCCAGGTTGCCGTCGGAGAGAATCACGCATGCGCCTTGCAAGCAGATGGATTCGTGCATTGCTGGGGAGACGACGATCAAGATCAACTGAATGTTCCTGACGGCATCAGATTCAAACAGATCACCTCGGGATGGAGATTCTCATGTGGGTTGAGCACCGCAGGCGAGATTGCTTGCTGGGGACGAAACAACCACAAGCAAGCCAGTCCTCCCGCGGGACAGTTTCTTGACATTGATGCCGGATGGGACCATGCCTGCGCCATCGGCCGCGACGGCACGGTGTGCTGGGGCCGCGACGCTGACGGCAGGTCATTGGTGCCGCCGGCGACTAGATTCACCGCCATTGGTGCGGGAGCCGAACACACGTGCGGGCTGACCCATGAGGGCAGCCTGGTCTGTTGGGGGAAAAACGACAACGGGCGAGCCAATAATCACGCTGGCCCATTTCACCGTCTCGCGGTCGGCATCGCCCACACGTGCGCATTGGATCGCGACGGTCGAGTCTTCTGCCAAGGTGACAACTCACTTGGCCAGTCCGACTCCACACCCGGCGCCTATCGTCAGTTGGCGGCCGGTTCTGAACTCACCTGCGGCTTGGAATCGAGTGGGAGTATCCATTGCTGGGGAAGCAAGCGTCCCGGCCAGGCCACTACTGGCAAGCCAACGCCAGAGGCAAGATTCGAATCTATCGCCGCGGGTTGGAACAGCGTTTGCGGGCTAAGCGACAACGGGTACGTTCAATGCTTCGGCTACACGATGAACGGCACTCTATTCTCGCCCTATTTGACCTCGCAAACCTCGCATCCATTCCTGGTCAGCTCGATATCTCCGCCTCACCATAGGCTAACGCTGATTGATGCATTTCCAGGTCGCACATTTGAGCAGCCCATTGAGATTCTTGAATGGCCTGGAGGCGTCTTATCGGTCGTCGATAGACGAGGGAAGATTACTCAATATGATGACAACAGACAACCGAAAGTCATTCTCGATCTTCAAGATCGGGTGTATTCGGCCGGGGGCGAGACTGGTTTGTTGAGCGCCGCTCTAGCCCCCGAGACCAGTCACGACGAAAGCATCTTCTTGTTCTTTACAGAAAGGATCGACCAAGGCAAGGAACCCCCTGACGCCCGACTCGTCAAGATTCCCCTAAAGGATGGCACTCCCGTATACCGCGACGAAATTGTAATACTTGAAGTCATCCGTACAACTACATCGAATCTACACTACGGTGGCACTATTCGCTTTGGTCCAGACGGCATGCTGTATCTCGGAATCGGCGACGGCGAGTGCTTCGAGTGTCCGCAGAACCTCAGCAGCCTTCAGGGAAAGATCCTTCGAATCGACGTTCGGAATGCCTCTCCTGAGCGTCCCTACCAGATTCCGGATGACAATCCATTCATTCAACGCGACGACGCCCGTGCTGAGGTCTGGGCATTTGGCTTGCGTAATCCCTGGCGCATGGCGTTGGCCGAACGAGAAGGATTCCTTTGGGTCGGTGACGTCGGCCGAGCAACGCAAGAAGAGGTTTCGCTTGCAGGTTCCGGCGCAAACCTCGGTTGGCCGATATTTGAGGGTTCAGAGTGCTTCAACATCCCCGATAGCGTGACCGAGCGTGAGCGGCGCATACTCACTGGATATCGGTGCGGCGACTTCACCGGGGCCACCCAACCGGCCGTCACCTACGGACGCTCGTGGGGATGTCCGGCCGAAAGTCGCAGTCGCTGTCCGGACACCCGCGGCTTGCATCCCCTGGTTGTGTATGGAACACCTCCAAGATGCGCCGTGGTCGGAGGGTTTGTTTACCGAGGCCTCAGCATGCCGTGGCTACACGGCGCCTATTTCTTCGGCGACTACTGTAGCGGGGAAGTCTGGGCGCTCGATGGCAGTGCGGATGGGGGCTGGCGGATGTCGAGGATCGTTGAATTGCCGTATGCGATCAGCTCGTTTGGAATCGACTCAGACGGTGAAATCTATGTTTTGACGTTCGGTGGTCCAATTCTGCGGATCCTGGAGGGCAGCCACGATCGGGCAACCGCAGCAACGAATGCGCCGGGGCAATAGCCACGCCCGCAGCCCCACGATCCTCACCATAGGTCCCAATCGGCGGAGTCCAGCCAGCCGCGCGGAGTCGTCGTCCGCGTCCAATCACGGTCGCCGCAGGACGGCCGCTTGACTAGAGGAACACCCCAAAGATGTCGGCGAAGACCAGCCAGTACCAGATGAGGTAGGCCCCCGCGCCCAGCATGAAGAACGAGCTGGCGCGGTGGACGTGCGGCAGCGCGCCGCGCAGCCAGCGCGAGATCGCGTCGCGAAACAGCGCCGCGCCCAGCGTCACGGCCACGATCACGACGCCCATGCCGAGTGAGTAGGCCACGTATTGGCTGAGGGACTCGAAGAATCCCTCCGTCGCGAGCGACCCGCCCACCACGACCATGAAGATCGGCAGCGTGCAGCTGAGCGACCCGACCGCGTAGGCGATGCCGAAGACGAACGCGTTGCCGAGGTTGCGGCGCGGCGTCACCTGGATGCGGCTGGCCGCGAGGATGCCCACGTAGCGGTGGGAAACCAGAAGAAAGACGCCGAATCCGACCATCGCCAGTCCGATGACCAGCCCCAGGTAGGGGAAGACCTGGCCGAGGGCCGAGCCGCCGGCGGACACAACCGCGCCGAAGGCCACGAAGATCAGCACGAACCCTAACGTGGCGGTGATGGCCACGCCCAGAGCCCGTGCCAGGCGCAGCGGCGCCGCCACCTGGTCGTAGCCGGCTTCCTCGGTGCCCAATTGGTAGGCGATATACGACGGCAACATGAAAAAGCCGCACGGGTTCACGCTAGCCACAAGCCCAGCCGCGGCGGCAAAGCCGATAGGGAGCGCCCCGGCGAAGTCGGCAAAGGCTGCTTCGGCATTCCCTTGCACCGAGACGAGGACACCAATAAGCGCCCCGACCACGGCGGCCGGAATGGCATAGGCCAGGATCGCCGCGCTCTTGGGGCGCTTGCGCGGCTTCGACATCGCCGTCGAGGTGTCGCCGGCGCTCATTGGCCCGCCTCCGAGGCCTCTTCCAATTCGGCAACCAAGTCGAGCAAGCCGTTCTTGTCCAGCACGCCATTCCAGGTGCGGACGATCGTGCCGCGCGGCGTGATGAACACGGTGGCCGGCATGCCGAGGATGCGGTACTCGATCAGGATCTTGTTGTGAAAGGTCGTCCCGAGCGGATAGGTGATTCCCAGCTCCGACATCAGGTTGACGGCATCTTCGGTGGAGCCGAGGTTGACGAACGGTCCGACGTCCACGCCGAAGAGGATCACCCGGTCCTTGAACTCCTCATAGGCCTCCTGAAACTCCGGCATCTCGCGCCTGCACGGCGGACACAGGCCGGCCCAGAAATTCAGGACGACCGGCTTGCCAATCGCCAGGATGTCGGTGAGATTCATGGACATGCGCCCAAGGGATTCGCTGGGCGCGTAGTGCTCCCAGGTGAAATCGGGAGCCACCATCTGGTCGCCGGCCGGAAAGCTCCTGACATCGGATTCCGACGTCGACGACTCTTCGGGTTCAGGGGCGGCCGTGGGCGTGGGCGTTGGCGTCGGCTCGGGAGCGGCTGTGGGCGTCGATTCAGGGGCAGACGTGGGCATCGGCTCCGGCGCGGCAGTGGTCGCCGCGGGCGTTGCCACAGCCGTGGCCCGCGGAGTCGCGGCAGCCGTCGCTTCCGCCTCGGCGGCGACCTGCTCGTCGTCTCCGGCCTCGCCGCACGCCGCCAGCGCGGTCGCGGCGATCACCGCCCCGCCGATCAGCAATCGGCGGCGCGACATCCACCGCACCGGCATCACCGTACTCACTGTGCGCCCCCCTCCGGGATTGGTTCTATCCAATAGTGCCTGGTTCGCAGGCTTGCCGTCTCAACCGATTCACTCCGCATAGGCCAAAGCCGATACATGAGATTACGCCCTGCGAGGTTCCCATTCAGAGAGGAATACGTAGCTGGGCGGCGATCGGTGCTCGCCGGACCGTGGGTATATTCACAGACATGCGCGAGTCCGAGCCGGCGGAAGCGATTTCGCCCAGCGACGCGGGAAGCATTGCGGACCAAACACCCGTACTTCCCGTGCGTCTGCGCGTCGCCATCGCGGGCGTCTCGGTTGCCCTGCTGCTCGCCTTCATCGTTGTCATGGCGCTGGCCTTGCGGGGCCAGACCGACCAGGGGCAGTTCGGTATCTTCGCCACGGGGCGCACGGTGGATCTGGAGCCACGCCCGGCGCCGGACTTCGTGCTCACCACCTATGACGGGGATCAGCTGCAACTCTCAGACTTCCGGGGGCAGGTCGTGCTGCTGAACTTCTGGGCATCCTGGTGCCCGCCCTGCCGGGTGGAAGCTCCGGTCTTGCAGAGGGCCGCCGAGCGCCTGGGCCCGGCGGGACTGGTCGTGATCGGTATCGACGTATGGGACGACGAGGCGCAAGCCCGGTCCTTCCTCGACGAGTTCGACATCACCTACCCCAACGCCGAGGACACCACGCGGTCGATCCCGGTCGAGTACGGCGTGACGGGGCTGCCGGAGACGTTCGTCATCTCGCGCACCGGCGTGCTCGTCCGGCGCTGGGTGGGTCCGATCGACGACGTGCAGCTGGCGGACTTGGTGACGCCATTGCTTGAAGGAGCCTAGCCAGTGGGCGTCGCGCCAGCTTTAGTCGTCGTCCGACGACTCCGGCGACGGCGACTTGCGCAAGGCGAACCGCGCCCGCCCGCCGCGTTCTTCAATCGTCAACGTGTGCCCGCTCAGCACGTCCGCCGCTTCGGCGTCCGCGGCCAGGATGGGCCGGTTGTCGAAGGTCACCGTCTTGTCGCCGTCCAGCAGCTCGTCAGTCTCGAGACGCACATCCAGCTCGCCGGCGGCGTTGCGAAAGGCATGCGCGCGGATGACGCGGTTCTCGGCAAGCGCCGCGTCGTCGACGGCGGCGCGCAAGGCGAGAGCGGCCTGATGCGTGACGACAAGCATGGTTGGCTTGCACGGTACCGCAGGCTTAGCGCTGAGCCTCATGGGAGCCGACCGTGCGTGTGATGACGGCCAACGTTCGCAACGCCGACCGCGTCGATGACGGCCATTCCTGGGAGAGCCGAAAGGATGTCTGCGCGCGCGTGATCGCTGCATGCGCCCCCGATGTCCTTGGGGTTCAGGAAGCGACCATCGAGCAAGTCGAGTGGATCGCGGCCGCGCTGCCGAAGCATGCCTGGCACGGGCTGCGCCAGGACCCGCATGGGCATCCCCGCAACGCCGTCTTTATGCATCAATCCGTCACGCTCGTCGATCGGGGCGGCTACTGGCTGTCGCCGACGCCGCACGTGACCGGGTCGACGGGCTGGGGCGCCAAGTACGCCCGCCACGTCAACTGGCTGGTGCTGGCGGACTCGGGCGGCACGGAATGGCGGGTGAGCAACACCCACCTCGACCACGTGAGCGAGCGTGCGCGGTCAGGCGCGGCGGGGCTGCTCGCCGAGGACGCCGCCGCCTGGCCGGATGAGACGCCGCAGGTGCTTATGGGCGATTTCAACGCCGGCGCCGGCAGCGCGCCGGTGACCGCGCTGGAACAGGTCGGTTGGCGCGACGCCTGGGCGGTCGCAAACCCCGACCAGCCGGACCCGGGCCCCACGCGTCACGGATTTGGTCAGGAGGCCGCGGCCCATCCGCAGCGCATCGACTGGATCATGGTCCGGGGCCCGGTGCACGTGCGCGTCCTCCACCTCGTGCGCGACCGGCCTGACGGCGTGTGGCCCTCGGACCACTATTTCATGTGGGCCGACGTCGAGGCGCCGGCTTAGTCGTACAGCTCGCTGACCGCGACGACGCTTCCCCCGTCAGCCGCCGAGCGATACGCGGCGTCCAGCAGCTCCACGCTCCGTAGGCCGATCGTGCCCGGCGATCCATTCGGCGCACGCCCCAGGCACACGTCGACCAGGTTGGCCGCCGTTGTGAAGCGCGGGTAGGTGTCGTCCGCATCGGGAATGCTCACGATCTCGGTGGGACCGTCGTGGCGGGTGATCGTCAGGTGGCCCTTGATGGCGTCGAGCAGGACATAGCCGTTCTCGCAGTAGACGCGCACGTCCAGCTGGCCGGCGTCGCCGGTCGGCATGTTGCCGGTGCCGGACACCACGCCCACGGCGCCGCCCTCGAACTGGACGCTCATCGCGTCGACCAGGTCCAACGGCACGTCGTAGTTGTTCATCACCGCGGACACCCGTTCGGCGCGCAGCCCCGAGATGAAGAACATCAGGCCCGACGAGTGGGTGATCTGCAGGTGGCCCTCGCCGCCGCCTGACACGCGAGGATCGTTGTAGACCGCGTCGGGACCAACGACCTTCCAGTCGAACACCGGGCGGTAGGCCTCGGCGTTGCCGCGCAGGAACTCGATGATCATCGAGGCGTAGGCGTTCACCACGTGCTGCGGCTCGCCAAGCTCGCCGCCGGTGATGACCTCGCGGGCGCGCTGGGCGGTGCGTGTGAAGTGCCAGGGATAGCCGATGATCAGCTCCCGTTCGGCCGCGGCGGCCCGGTCGACCAGGTCGCGGGCATCGGTGGCGGTGAGCGTCATGGGTTTCTCGAGCATCACGTGCCGCCCCGCGTCGAGGCAGGCCGCAGCGACCACGTGGTGCGCCGCATGGGCCACGGCAACGATCACGCCGTCAAGCTCTTCCTCGGCGAGCAGATCGTTGACGTTGGAATAGGTGGCGGGTCTCGGAAACGCCTCGGCTGCCTTTTGGAGGCGCTCGGGATTCGCGTCGCAGATGGCGACGAGGTCGGCCAGCGGGTTCTCCCGCAAGCCGGGAATGTGGGTATAGGTTGACCACCAGCCGGTGCCAATGACGGCAATGCGGGCACGCTCGCTTGACATGCTCAGGCCCTCGAAACGGTTATCTGAGTCGCATCGTACGCCGCGCGGCAGCCGACTTCAGTAGGGGCGACGCATGCGTCGCCCCTACGAGGCCTTGCCCGCGCACGCACGGGCAAGGCTGCGCTCCGCGGACACCCCCGAAACGCCGGGGGCTTTCGCATAGCCCGTGAGCTCGACGTAGCCGTAGCCCACGGTCCGGCCATTCTCAATTATGTCAACCAATCCTTCCCAGTAGATGTTGCCCGTGCTGTGCCGCGTGTCGAGCTCCTGGTCGGCCACCACGGGCTGTACCAGCACGTCCAGGCCCAGGACCGGAATCAGCACCCGCCAGGCCGCGGGGTAGGTGGTCCTGGTTCTGGGACTCATCCAAATGGCGAGCGGAATCGCGGTGAAGTCGTCGCCGGTCAGATGCAGCGGGGGGCCCCGGCCGCTGAGGGTGGCATAGGCCAGCACAATCCGGCGGCGCTCGTCCCAAAGCTCGGTGAGCATGAGATCGCGGCCGTCGTCGAATCGCAGGCTCATCCAGTCCCACCCGCCCGTGCTCACGGAGATGAAGTCGCCCCATTGATGGTCGAACCAGGCGGTCCCGCTGACGCCCACCTCGCCGCCTGCGTCGACAAATCGGCCGGTCACGCGCATCCGCGGATAGGAGTAGTAGTAGCTCCAGCCCAGCGGGCCGAAGTCGAGCAGGCCATCGTGGTGCTCGACGGCCGGGTACGCGGGATCGAATTCGAGGCTCACGGCGTAGCCGGGCATGTCGGCGTCCACGGTGAAGCGGTCGCCGTCGAAGGCGAGCCGCCAGCCGTCGACGCACAGGTCCAGGTCGTCGGGCGGCCCCTTGCTCGGGCCAAGGGCGGTGCGCTCGTCGAAGACCACGCGCTCGCCGGCGGGATCCGTAATTGCGAAGTGCGCCGCGTAGGCCGGGGGACCGCTGCCGCGCACCGCCTGAAAGATGACGAATTCGAAGCCCAAGTCGCGGCGGTCGCCCGTGGTCAACCGGCCGGTGAAGTACCACCACTCGCTCAGGTTGTCGTGCGGCGCCTCGTCGGCGGGCAGGTCGATGGGCGGGAAGGTGCGCTCGTGGGGGCTTGGCGTCGGCGCGGGCGCGAGTGGCGTCACGGCCTCGCCGCAGGCGGCGGTGAGCATGACCACGACCACGGCCAGACCAACCAGACGCAGGCGTCGCATCATCGTGGAAAGAGCCTTGGCGGCTCGAACAGCCAGGCCGGCGCCCACCAGTTCCAACGTCCCAGCAGCCGCATGGTGGAGGGCACCAGCAGCGAGCGCACGATGGTGGCGTCGACGAACACGGCAACCGCGGCGCCTAGTCCGATGGCCTTGACCAGCACCACATCGGCGCTGGTGAATGCCAGGCTCACCACGATCACAACCAGCGCCGCATTGGTGATCACCCGACCGCTGCGCGCCAGGCCCTGCGCGACGCTATCCGCGTTGCCCAGCCCGGCGTCGCGGGCTTCCTTGATGCGCGACAGTAGGAAGACCTCGTAGTCCATGCTCAGCCCGAAGAGCACGGCGAACAGGATGATCGGCGCCGTTGACTCGATGAAGCCCAACGGCTCGAAACGCAGCACGTTCTCGAGCCAGCCGTCTTGGAACACGAGCACCAGCGCGCCGAAGCTCGCGAGCAGGCTGAGGACGTTCATCACCACCGCCTTTAGCGGCAGCACCACCGAGCGGAATTGCGCGACGAGCGCCACATAAGTCACAAGCAGGATTAACCCGACCGCCCGCGGGAAGTCTCCATAGAGTCGATCGACAAAATCGCCCAGGCTGGCCGCTCCGCCGCCGACGAGCGCATCCAGCCCGTTGGCGTCGCGGTAGCCCCGGATGGCGTGCACGAGCTCTCGCGCCTCGTCCGAAGTTGCCGACGCCCGCGGCTCCACGACCATCAAGACGGTCCGATCGTTGGTCAGCCCCTCGACGGTGGCGGCGCCGAAGGCGTCCGGGATTGCCGTGGGGTCGCGGTAGAGCAACTGGTATTGCTCCAGGGTGATGCGCGGATCGATGGTCACGTGGCTGTAGACCCGCGCCACGCGCGGATCGGCGAGGAGGGCCTGCCCCAGGGCGTGCATGCGGGCAATCGAGTCTGGTGCCAGGACTGGCGCATTCAGCCGGGTCACGACGGCGAGCGGAGCGGGCTGGCCGTGTCCGAACTCCTCGCTCATGGCGTCGTAGGCCGCGCGGGCCGGGCTGTTCGATCCCAGGACCGAGGCGTCGGCGCCGCGGATGCGCACGTGGAGAAACGGCACGCCGAGCAAAATCAAGAGCGCGCTCACGGCCAGGAACACCGGCAGCGGCCGCCGCATGACCGCGTGCGCCAGGCGCGTCCATCCGTCGCGAATCCTGAGTCGCGGGCTCGGCACCGCCCAGCGGTTCACGTTGGGTCCCAGCTCGGCCAGGATTGCCGGGACCAGCGTCAGCGCGGCCGCGACGGCAATGAACACCGCGATGGCGCCGCCGATGCCGATGGACCGCAGCATCATGAACTCGAAGACGCTGAGGGACGCCAGGCCGACCAGCACCGCGAGCCCCGAATACACCACCGCCCGCCCGGCCGTCCGCATGGTCTCCTTGACGGCGTCGTCGACCTCCCGTCCCCGCCGTAGCTCCTCGCGAAACCGGCTCACGAGAAACAGCGAGTAGTCGGCGCCGAGCCCCAGCCCGACCAGGGTGACGACGTTGAGGGCAAACACCGAGAAGTCCGTCACCTGGCCCACCACCCAGACGGCGGCCAACCCGAGGACGACGGTGGCGCCGCCGGCAACCAGCGGAATCGCCGCCGCCACAATCGAGCCGAATACGAGGATCAGCACCACCAGGGCGAAGGGGCCGCCGATGAGCTCCGCGCGGCGCAGGTCGCCCTCGCTCAGGGTCTGGATGTCGCTGTAGAACACGGCGGAACCGGCCACGTGCGTTTCCAGCTCGGGGGTCGCCACCAGCTCACGAATCGTGGGCACGAGGTGGTGCGCATCCTCGATGTCCAAGCTGATGAACACGGTGGCGTAGCCCGCGCGTCCGCTGGGCGCGATCTGGGTGAAGTTCTGCCAGTGGGGAATCACGGCCACCACTTCGGGGAGCGCCGCCAGCGGCTCGAGGGCGGCCGCGGCCGCACTGATGAAGCGAGAGTCGGTGGCGTCAAGCTCGTCGCTGCGAAAGAGAACCTCGATTGGCGTGCCGGGGTTGTCGAGGTCGTTGGACAGACGCTCGAGCGCCAGCTCCGCTTCGAGTCCCGGCGCCGAGAACCCTCCCGCGCGGAGGACCGATCCCACCTGCGTCGCGGCGACCAGCGCAACCGCCGCGAGAACGATCCATAGCCCGATGACCACCCGGCGCCGGGCGATCACCCACGACGCAAGGGTGTCCAGCATTTAGCGCATGTGGGCCGTGGCGCCCGAGACTGGGTCGTCCATCACCCGAGCATCCACATCGACCGCCCGTTACGGCAAGACGGATTTGACGAGTTCGGCCGGCCGGCGGCAACAACCCGACGGCGCGGCGACGCCCGGACGCTCACGACAGAGCCACGAAACTCGCCACCGCCGACGCCACCGGTCGGGCAGTCGCGGCTTGGGACGTACGCTCTGGTGGCTCGAAGTCTCGGAGCACTTGCGTCAACGACCCGCGCCCCGGCAGTCCGCGCGACCTGCTGAACCGCCAATACGTCATCGTCATCGCCGCCATGGCGATCGGCGTAGCGGGCTGGCTGCCGGTCAACAACTTCCTCTCGCTCTTCGTGCGGGATGAGCTTGGCGGCGACATGCTGGGCGCCGCCGCGCTGCTGATCGCCATTCAAGGCGGGACGGCAACGCTCGGACTCGCCAGTGGGCTGTGGATGCATCGGTTCGGCAGCCGCTGGACTTACGCACTGGGACTGGCCGGCATGACGGCGTTCCTGGTGGTGATGACCGTTTCGTCCGTCGCCGCCGCGGTACTGGTCGCCGCGCCGTTTCTGGGCGTGGCGCTGGCCCTGCACTGGGCGGGATCGCAAACCTACGTGCTGGAGGTGGCGCCTCCGGCCCGCCGGGGGCTTGCCACCGGGATCATGAGCTTCGCCATCATCGCCGCGCCGGGCATCGCCGGCATCGCCTTTGGGCAAATCGCCGAGAGCGCCGGGCTTCGGGCCATGACCGGCGCCGCCGGCGGGATGATCGGCGCGGCGCTGCTCCTCGTGGCGCTCTTCCTGCCGTCCAGCACGCGTCGTCAACGCGGTCCCAGCCGCTCCGCCGGCGACATATTTCACGCCCTGCGCACCGTTCCGGCTCTCGCCATGGTGGCGGCTCGGTCGGGAACCACCGTCTCCTTCGGCGTGGTCGTGTTGCTGACGGGTCCCAAGCTGGTGGCCGCCGGCGGCGACCTGCGCTCGGTTGGGCTGTTCACGCTCGTCAGCGCGCTGGGCGGAGCGGTCGCGCAAATCGGGATCGGCCGACTCTCCGACGCCATCGGGCGGACGACCATATTCGCGCTATCGCTGGTCGTCGGCGCCGGTGCGGCCGTCGGCTTTGCGCTGGCCGACGACGTGGTGGCGTTGCTCACGCTCTCGGGCGTGATCTACCTCGCGTTCGGGACGCACCAAACCGTGCTCCCGGCGATCGCCGGCGACATCTCACGCCCCGGTCAGGTGGGCACCATGATGACTCTTCAAACCAGCGCATTCGCGCTCGGCATGATGTTCGGCGCGGGCGCCACGGCGGCTTTGGCGTCCACGGCGCCCGACGCGGCGTTCTACGTCGGCGCCGGCGGCATGGGCATCGCGCTGGCGGTGACGCCCTGGCTGCGACCCAGGCCTACAGGTGCATCACCACCATTTTGAGCTCGGTCATCTCCTCGACGGCGTACTTCGGGCCTTCCTTGCCGAGGCCGCTGTCCTTCACGCCGCCGTAGGGCATGAGGTCGGTGCGCCACTGGGTTCCCCAGTTGATGTGGATGTTGCCCGAGTCCACGTCGCGGATGAAGCGCATGGCCGAGTCCAGGCTCTCGGTAAAGATCGAGGCGCTGAGGCCGTAGTTGGAGTCGTTGGAGATCGCGATGGCTTCCTCGATGTCCGCCACGCGGGTGACGCCAACGGCGGGACCGAACAGCTCGTCGCAGGAGAGCCGCATGTCCGGCGAGACGTTGGTCACCAGCGTCGGCTGGAACATCTGACCGTCGCGGCCACCGCCCACGAGCACCTCGGCGCCGCCAGCCTGGGCCTCGTCGATCCACTCGCCAACGCGCACGGCGTCGCTCTCACGAATCATCGGACCCATGCCCGTGGCTTCGTTGAGCGGGTCGCCGGTGGCGATGGCTTCGACCTTGGGCTTGAGCGCGTCGATGAGATCGCCGTAGACCGAGCCGGTCGCCAGCAGGCGCTGGGTGGAGATGCAGACCTGGCCCGCGTTCGCGAAGGCCGTCTGCGGCAGGACTTCCGCCACCTTGTCGAGGTCGGCGTCGGGCATCACGATCGCCGCCGAGTTCGACCCCAGCTCCATGGTGACCTTCTTGATGCCGGCCGCCTTGCAGATTCGCTCACCGATGTCGCGGCTGCCCGTGAACGTGACCTTGCGCACGCGCGGGTCGGACACCAACGCGTCGCCGATCTCCGAGCCCGGACCCGTGACGATGTGCACGGCCTCTTCCGGAACGCCCGCCTCGAGCAGCAGCTCGATCACGCGCACGCCCATCAGCGGCGTGTCAGTGGCCGGCTTGACGACCACGGCATTGCCCGCCGCAATCGCGGGGCCGACTTTGTGACAGACGAGGTGCAGCGGGAAGTTGAACGGACACACCGCCGCCACGACGCCGCATGGCACGCGCACGGTGAAGCCGAATTTGTCCTTCACGCCCGGGCCGCCGTCGAGCGGGATGACCTCGGCGCCGAGCCGCTTGGCCTCCTCGGCCGACAGGTACAGGATCTCGGCGGCGCGGGAGACCTCGAAGCGCGCCTCCGAGATGATCTTGCCCTCTTCCTGGGTGAGCATGCGCGCCAACGACTCCTGGTCACGCAGAATCAGGTCGCCTGCCCGATGCAGGATCTCGTAGCGCTCGAACCCCGTCAGCTTGGCCATGACTTTGGCGCCGCGCTCCGCGCTCGCCAGCGCGCGGTCGACGTCCTCCGCCGAGCCGCGGGGCACGGTGTCTACCACCGACCCGTCGTACGGGTTCAGCACGTCAATCGAGTCGCGACCATTCGTCCACTGACCCGCTACATACATCTTCATCAGGCGTCATCCCATGGCAATCGGATCCGATAGCGAATGGTGGCACATGTGAGGACCACGCGCCGCCCTCACGCGGACCCGGCGGGCGGTCGACTGCTTGCAGCCCGCCTGCATTTGTGAAACATTTTGCAAACGGTGCAGAACGCTAGGTTCAGGGCACTGATGTGGGCTCGCGCCGCATCTCCCGCACGCAGCTTCCTGAGCGACGCTCGCGTGCCGCTACGCACACCCATCGATAACTGCGCCGCTTGCGCGCGCTCGCATGAGGCGGTGGTGTGGAGCTAAGGGAGCTCACCGCGAGCGACTGGGCCCAGCTGACCGAGTTGAACGTGCATCTCTGGATTCTGGCGGCCGTGCTCATTGGAACCGGGCTGGTGTATGCGCTGGCCCATGCGCTGATTCCATCGCTGGTGCTCACCGGCGACATCGAGCCGCAGCACGGGCGCAAGATGCGCGCGCCGCTCTACGCCGTCATGGCCGCCGGTCTCGGCGCCCTGACGGCCATCATCATCAAGGCCACGCTGCTGGCCCTCGACTTTCTCCCGACGTTGCTCCCGCGGCTGGCCATTTGAGTGTTGGATTCATTCCTGGCGCTCCTGCCGCGCCTCTCCCCCAAACAGTTGATCGTCATCAGCGGCCTCGGGGCCGTGCTGGGCGGTGGCGCCATTGCGCCGGTGATCCTGCTGATCGTGCTCGGGGCCATGGGTGGAACCATCACCGGACCGCCGGAGCAACCGATCGCTTTCGATCACACCGTGCACGCCGGCAAGGCCGGCATCGCCTGCGAGTTCTGTCACCGCGGGATACCAGTCGTCGGAGACACGGCGACCGCGCTGGGGGCGCCGGTTTCCGCGGCGGCCACTATCCCGTCCGTGGAGCAGTGCATGTTCTGCCACTCAGTGGTCGCCACCGAGAGCCCCGAGGTGCAGAAGATTCGCGCCGCATGGGAGACCGGAACCCCCATCGAGTGGATTCGGGTGCACCGGCTGCCCGACCACGTGGACTTCGTGCACGACCCCCACATCCGCGCCCTGGCCGAGGCTCATCCGAGCTTCAGCACGGCGCAGATTTGCGCCACCTGTCACGGCGACGTTTCGTCCATGACCGAGGTCGAGCAGGTGCGGGCGCTCAACATGGGCGACTGCCAGGGCTGCCACCGCGAGAACAGCGCCCCGCTGGATTGCGCGGTATGTCACAAATGATCGGGGCCAGGCGATGAGCGGCATCGCGCGACGGCGGTTCCTCACCGGAGCGGCAGCGCTCGCCGGCGGCGCCACGGTGGTCGCCTGCGCCGCGCCCGAGCGCGAATCGCGGGTGCAGAGCTTCGTGCATTCGCCGGAGCAGACGCTGCCCGGCCAAGAGCTGTGGTTCGCCACCGCCTGCGCGCACTCCACGGGCGGCAACAGCGTGGTGGTGCGCACCGTGGACGGCCGCGCCAAGAAGGTGGAGGGCACCAAGGGCTTCCCGGTCAACCTGGGCAAGACCAACGTTCGCGGACAGGCGGGCGTCCAGTCGCTGTACAACCCGGATCGCCTCAAGACGCCCCTGCGCCGGCGCGGTACGCGCGGCGAGGGCCGGTTCGAGGCCATCGGCTGGCCCGAGGCGCTCGATCTGCTGATGGAAAACTTCGGCTCGGCGGGGAATCCGCTCGTGGTCACGGGACCGCTGAGCGGCACGCGCCTGCGAGTGCTGGCGCACTTCCTCCAAAACAGCGAAGGCCGTCACCTCGTCTACGAGGCGCATGACACGGCCACGCTGCGTGAAGCCGCGCGGCTCATCTTCGGCTACACCCGCCTGCCGCATTTCGACGTCGCCAACGCCGGCGCGGTCCTTTCGTTCGGCGCGGACTTCCTCGGAACGTGGCTATCGCCGGTGCACTACAGCACCGCCTACGGCAAATTCCGGGAGGAGCCCAACCGGGGCCGGCTGATCCAAATCGAGTCCCACATGTCGCTGACCGGGGCGAACGCGGATCGCTGGGTATATGTCAATCCCGGATACGAAGGCGCGCTGGCCCTGAGCATCGCGCAGGTCATCGCCGCCGAGAACCTAACCGGGGACGACCGCTGGTTCGACCCGGTCAACGCCGTGGGCGGGATCGACGCCCTCAACGCCTACGCGCCCGAGCTGACCGCGGCGCGCACCGGCGTGGCGCCAGACGCCGTGCGTGAGATCGCGCGGGATTTCGCCGGCCATCCGCCCGCGCTGGCCATCGCCGGCGGCGCCGCGCTGGCCCAGACCAACGGCCTCGACAACGCCGCGGCCGCCTTGCTGCTCAACCGCATCGTCGGGAGCACCGGCGCGGCAGGCGGCGTGCGACCGAATCCCGCCGCCCCGGCGGCGGTGCCGGGATCGGCCGCGGGAACGCCGTTCAACCAGTGGGGCGCGCTGGCTACCGGGCTGCTCGACGGCAGCGAAACCGTCGATGCGGCCTTCTTCTACGACGTCGATCCGGTCTACGGGCTGCCCGCGTCAACGCGGTTTGCGGACGCCCTCGGCGAGATGTCGTTCGTCGTCGGCATGGGCACGTTCCTCAATGAGACGCTCGCGCGCGCCGACCTGGTGCTGCCGGCCACGCACCCCTTCGAGGAATGGGGCGACTTCGTCGCCGATCCCGCGCCCGATATGGAAGTCGTGGGCTATCAGCAGCCGGTGGTCACCTCATGGACCAATGCGCGCAGCTTTGGCGACGTGATGCTGGCGCTGACCTCGGAACTTTTCCCCGACGCGCCGCCGCCGTGGACGACCATGCGCGACGCCGTCCGCGACGGCGCCCAGGCGCTGATCGGCCCAGATGGCTTCGACCGCGGCTGGATCGAGCTGCTGCGCACGGGCGGTCGATGGCAGGACGGAGACGGCCGCGAGGCCCAAGCCGACCAGCCCGATTGGCACATTGGCCTGCTCGCCGAGCCGGCCTTCGCCGGTGACACCACGGAGTTCGATCTGCACCTGATCCCCTTCGAGAATGTGGCGATTGGCGCCGGCAGCGAGTCGGCTAACCCCTGGCTGCAGGCCACGCCCGACCCGCTGACCACCGTCACCTGGACAACCTGGGCCGAGCTGAACCCGGCAACCGCCCAGCGCCTGGGGGTCAAACGCAACGACGTGGTGCACATCGACACGCCGGATGGCACGCTGCGGGCGCGCGTGTACGAGTCGCCGGTGGCGCCGCCCGACGTCGTGGCCGTCCCGATCGGGCAAGGCCGCGAGTTCGGCAGCCGCTGGAACGTTGATCGGGGAGCGAACGTCATGCAGACCCTGGCCGCCCAGGCCGTTGCCGGATCCGGGGCGCTGGCCTGGGGGGCGACGCTGGCGCGCGTGCGACCCGCCGGCGAACACGACCGGCTGCCCACGCTTGAAGTCATCGAAGATCCGCGCAACGACGGGGAGGCGCCACCAGTGCGAGTAACCAGTGGCTAGCGCCACCGACACGGCCGAGCTTCCGGTGGTCGCAGCCGCCGCGACGCTGCCCACGGACGATCCGCATCCGGAGACGGACGGGCATCGATGGGGCATGGTCATCGACGCCGACAAATGCACCGGCTGCCAGGCCTGCGTGGTGGCCTGCCAGTCCGAGAACAACCTGGCCCTCAACGAAGAGAACCGCGTCATCGAGCGTCGGGCGAAGACCTGGATTCGCATCGAGCGCTACTGGGAAGGCGAGTGGCCCAACGCCAAGGCGCGCTTCCTGCCCGTGCTTTGCCAGCACTGCGGCAACGCGCCCTGCGAGACAGTGTGTCCCGTGTGGGCCACCTATCACAATCCCGACGGACTCAACGTGCAGGTCTACAACCGCTGCATCGGCACGCGGTTCTGTGCCAACGCCTGCCCCTACTCGGTGCGCTACTTCAACTTCTGGGAGCCCGAGTGGCCGTCACCCATGGACCGGCAGCTCAATCCCGACGTGACGGTGCGAACCAAGGGAATCGTCGAGAAGTGCACCTTCTGCATCCATCGGATCAATCGCACCAAGCGCGAGGCGAACCGCGACGGCCGGCCGGTGGCCGACGGCGAGGTCGAGCCGGCGTGCGTGCAGGCGTGCCCGACCACGGCGCTCGTATTCGGCGACTTGAACGACTCCGACAGCAAGGTCAGCGAGCTGTCCCACTCCAAGCGGGCCTACTCGCTGCTGGATTCGCTCGGCACGGCGCCCGCCATCACCTATCTCAAGAAAGTTGACCCGAGCCACGTCGACGAGCATGAGGAGCACGGCCATTGATTAAGCCCGAAGCCGTCGGCCTCAGCTTGACGTTGCGCCCGCCGTATCGGCCGTCGGCTATCGCCATCAACCGCAAGAGCGCGGTGGTGGTCGGCGTCGGTCTGCTCGCGGCGCTCGGCGTGGTGATGTACGTGGTGAAGCTGTTCAGCTGGGGCGACCGCGCCGAGTGGGCCTATCCGGCGGCGATCACGCTTTTCGTGCTCTCGACCGTGACGGCCGCGCCGTTAGTGGCCTTTGCCTCGCGCATGGCGCGGGGCTACTGGGGTCTCCCGGCCCGGCGCGTTGTCGAACTCTTCGCGCTCCCGTCGATGCTGCTGTTCGTCCTGCTCATCCCGATCCTGGGCTCGCTCCCGCCGTTCGAGCAAGACGGCGTCACGCGGGCGAATCTGTGGTTCGGGTGGGGCGGCGGCGCACCGTTTCTCACGGATCAGCTGGCCGTGTCGGTGATGCTGCTGGCGGGCGGCGCCCTCATGTGGTTCGCCGCCGTGCCCGACCTCGCCGGCCCACCCAGCCGGGTTCGCGCCATGCCGGCGTGGAAACGCTTGCTATTCCTGAACTGGACCGGAACCAAGCGGCAGTGGGTAATCCTGCGGACATCCATGCGCTGGATCAGCGCCTTCTACCTGATGATGTACGTGTTCGTGACGATGATCCTGACCACGGATCTCGGCCAGAGCCTGCTACCTGGCTGGCGATCGGGAATCTTCCCGGCCTATCACGTGATCACGTCGTTCCAGGGCGCGATCGCGCTCATCGTCATCACGCTGTTCCTGCTGCGTCGTTACGCGCCCAGCGTGGGGCAGTTCATCGGCGACGAGCAGGCCGCCAGCCTGGGCAAGTTCTTGCTGGCGCTGACCCTGTTCTGGTTCTACTTCTTCTGGTCCGACTTCCTGCTCGTCTGGTACGCGCGCCTCCCGAGCGAGGTGGCGGCCGTCCAGACCAACGTGGCGGTGACCTACATCGTTCCGTTCCTGATCGCGATGTTCGGCCAATTCCTCATTCCGTTCGTCACGCTCATCTTCAACCCCATCCGCAGAAAGCTGGCGCGGCTGACCGCGGTGTCCGTCGTCGTGCTGATCGGGCTGCTGTTCGACCGAATCCGACTATTCGTGGCGTCGATGTCCAGCGAGAACCCGTTCTCGCACGGGCTGGCCGAGCTGCCTGAGCCGTACTACCCGAATGCGATCGACATCCTGTTCATGATCGGCGTGGTCGGCATGGTGGCCGCGATCTACCTCTGGGTGCTGTCGCGCATTCCCACGCCCGGCGGCTGGGAGATGCGCGAAGGGGCCATGTACCGCCGCGAGCAGAAGTTCATGCACGCCGAAGTGCTCGTGCTCGGCAAGCCAGACTGATCCAGGCATGCAAGAACCCGTAACCGTCAATCGAGAAACCGCAAACCGCGAGTTGCTGGACTTCGTATTCAGCTGGCCCAAATGGTTCTTCGCAACCACCGGCCTGCTCGGCGCCGTGGTCACGCTGGGCCTCATCATTTTCCTGCTGCTGATGATCTTCGGCCTACAGCTGTTCGGCTACGCCCATCCGGTCTATTGGGGCTTCCCGGTCGTGAACTTCGTGTTCTGGATTGGGGTCAGCCACGCCGGAATCATGGTGTCGGCCATTCTGCGGCTGGCGCAGGCCGAGTGGCGGCGTCCCGTGACGCGCGCCGCTGAGGTCCTGACGATCTTCTCGCTGATGACCGCCATGACCTTCCCGATCATTCACAGCGGACGCCCCTGGCGCACGCTGTACTGGGAGTTCCCCTACGACTGGATGCGCGGCATCTGGCCCAACCCGCGCTCGCCGCTGGTGTGGGACCCCGCCGCGATCTTCACCTACCTGACATCGACGGTGATGTTCGTCTACATCGCGCTGCTGCCGGACCTGGCCCTGGCCCGCGACCGGGTCAAGAATCCCATCGGCAAAGCCGTTTACGGGGTGCTGTCGCTGGGCTTCCGGGGCACGACCCGGCAGTGGCGCATCCAGGCCATCGCCGGCATCCTGCTCTCGGCGCTGATTCTGCCGATCTTCGTCTCGGTGCACAGCATCGTGTCGTGGGACTTCGCCGTCACGATCATTCCCGGATGGCACAACACGGTGTTCGCGCCGTACTTCGTCATCGGGGCCGTGCACTCCGGCGTGTCCGCCGTGGTGACCGTGATGATCGTCATGCGCTACGCCTTCGGCCTGAAGAACTTCATCACCAAGGACCACATCGACTCGCTGGCCCGCCTGCTGATCATCGTGGCCACGGTGTGGCTGTTCTTCTTCATGCTGGACTTCATGTTCGGCCTCTACGGCACCGAGCCCGCCGAGGTCGACACCTGGCAGCGACGCCTGATGGAGCCGCCGTGGACGGCCATCGCCATCATCTTCATCATCACTGGCTACATCATTCCAGTGGGCGCCTGGCTGTTCCGCCGCGTGCGTCGCAACTTCTTCCTGATGTTCGTGACGACAGTGCTGGTCAACATCGGCATGTGGCTCGAGCGCTACATGATCGTGATTCCGGGTCTCGAGCGGAAGTCGAACCTCACGTTCCAGTACGGCGACTACCTGCCGTCGGCGGCGGAGTTCGGCATCATCGCCGCCCAGCTGGCGCTGGTGATCGCCGGGTTCCTCGTGTTCTCCAAGCTGCTGCCAATCATGCCGGCGGCGGATATCAAGGAAGGTCAGATTCTGCGTGATGAAATCAAGGTCGGCCGTGCAAGGGTCCCGGCCACGATGCGGGAGGCCTAAGGGGGACTCATGAGCGCCAAAGATTCGGATCGAAAGCGCGAGCTGCTCGGGCTGTATAACGAGCCCGACGACGCCGCCGACGCCGTGTCGCGGCTCCGCGGCGCGGGTTTCGGCGGTAACGACATCGAGATCATCTCGGCCACGCCTTACCCCGAAGGCGCGTTCGGCGAGCAGCACGCAAAGCATCGACTGTTCGCGTTCCCATTCGCGGGCGCGGCCTGCGGGCTGGCCGTCGCCATCGCCTGGCACATCGGCGCCCAGATCGCGCTTCCCATCGTGACCGGCGGAAAGCCGATAGTCGCGGTCCCGGCCATCATCCAGGTGCTCTACGAGGGCACCATGCTCGGCGCGGTGCTCTTCACCGTGCTCGGCGTGCTGTTCGAGTCCCGCCTGCCGGACGGCATCGGCGTCTACGACGACCGCATTGCCGACGGTCTCATCGGCGTGTCGGTCATGGCGCGCGAGCGCCGGATTCCGGACGCCCAGATTGCGCTGGAAGAATCCGGCGCGGTGGACGTGCTCAGCAAGGATGGCAGCCTCATGCGCCCGGCGGCGGCCTCACCCTGATGTCCGCCGCACGCCGCGCCGGACGCGCCGCCAGCCTAACCGTTGGGCTGGTGGTGGCGGCGTTCGTCATCGCGGCGTGCGAAACCGGGGCGTATCCGGCCGACCTCTTCCCCGAGATGCACTATCAGCAGTCCTACCGCACCCAGGAACCGCCCTACGAGGCGCCGCCGGAGGGTCAGGTGTCGACGCTCGGCGCCGAGGTGCCGGTGACAGACTTCGTCGCAACGATCAACCTCGCGAATCCCGTGCCGTTCGACGGTCCGTCGATCGATCGCGGGAAAGCGCTGTTTACGGTCAATTGCGCCATGTGCCACGGCGCCGACGGTCAGGGCGCGAGCTACGTCGCGGACGCCTTTGAAAGCTACGGGGCAAAGCGACCGGCCTCCCTGTCGTCGGACAACGTGAAGGCCCAGGCGGACGGCGCCCTCTACTGGACGATCACCAACGGCGTCAACAACATGCCGGCCTGGCAATCGCTCCTCACCGAGGAAGAGCGCTGGCTGCTCGTCACCTACATCCGATCGCTTGACTAGATCCCGCTAGCGCTCACGGTGGCGAATCGACAGCCTGCCGCCCAGTTCACGAGTTTGACCTAGCCGGAACAGCGCACGCCTCATCGAATCGGCCAGAATTGTGCGCGGGCAGTCAACAACGGAAGGCGCCGATTGAATGGCTGAGAGTCCCGCCGCCTTTCTGGTCATCCTGCGGTGGCTGCATGTCGTGGCCGCCGCGCTCTGGCTCGGCGGGGGGCTGCTGCTGCTGGCGCTGCGGGCCCGCGGACTCGGTCTGGGCGCCCCATCGATGTCATGGGGACGAGCCGCCGGCCACACGCTGCGACTCGGTGTGGCGGTCTTCATCGTCACCGGCGCGCTGTTGACTGCGGTGCGGCTGGCGGAGCCAAATGTGCCCGCCGCCTACGTCGTTCTGCTTGCCGGAAAGATCGCGCTGGCCTTTGCCATGTTCTGGCTCGCGCTGCCCCGATCGCGCCGCGGCCCGGCGACGCCGGGCGAAGGCTGGTCGAGGTGGACGCGGGACCGCACGTTTTGGATTGTCGTGATCGCCTTGGTCGTGTATCTGCTGTCGGTGATCCTCAACGAGCTGATCGAACGAGCCGCGCTGGGGATCGGCTAGGCTGATTCAGATCGCGTGCCCACACTGACGCCTTGACCGACGCCTCCGAACCCACCGGCGCTGCCGCGCCGGAGCCCATTCGAAACCGGCTCTTGTCCGGCAAGTTTCTCTTCGTCGGCGGAGCGCTGGCCGCGGCCCTAGGATTCCTGATCTGGACCGCCACCCAAGGCGCGGCCGTCTACTACCACACGGTGAGCGAGTTGCACGCAAAGGGCGACGAGATCGAAGGCCGCCTGGTGCGCGTGAACGGAATCGTGGTGGACGGATCGATTCAGGAGGACTCCTCCGAGGGCATCATCCGCTTCGAGATCGAGGACGCCACCGGCGTACTGCCGGTTGAGTTTCGCGGGTCGCCGCCGGATCTCTTTGGCTATGCGGAGGAGGACAAGTACTCGGACGTGATCGCGGAAGGCCGTCTCCTCGGCACCGGCGTCTTCGAGGCGCGCAACCTCATCGTCAAACACGGACCGGAATTCGAGCCGCGCGAGATCCCGGCCCAGTGAAGCCGGTTGCCACGCGGCCGACGCCGCTGGCAACGGGTGAGCCGATCATGGAGACCCCGGCCCTCACGCTGAATCGCCTCACGGTTGGATTCGGTGGGCGCCACGTGCTCCGCGATGTCTCGCTGTCCCTACGCGCGGGGGAGCGGGTGGCGTTGCTCGGGCCAAACGGCGCCGGCAAGACGACGCTGCTGCGCACGCTGGCGACCCTGCAGCGGCCGTTGAGCGGGGAAGCGCATATCACTGACGCAGACGTTGCCAAGCGCCGACGAGCCGCGCGCCGCCGTCTCGGCTTCCTCGGGCACACGCCGCACCTGGTCGGCCACCTCACCGCCCGCGAGAACCTCGCCTTTCTGGCCTCGCTGTATGGAGTGACGAACCCGGACTCGCGCGTTGTCGAAGTGCTACAGGTAGTCGGGCTCGCTGATCTGGCCGACCGGCGAGCCCGCGAGCTGTCACGCGGGCAGCTTCAGCGGCTCTCGCTGGCGGCCGCGGCGCTGCACGAACCGAACGTTCTGCTGCTGGACGAGCCCGACGCCAGTCTCGATCGCGACGCCGTCCGCGCGCTGCCCGCCATGTTGGACGCGCTGTGCCCGGGCTCGGCCGTGCTGCTGAGCACGCACGATCCCGAAGTGGCCGCGCAGGTGGCCGGGCGCCAAGTCCTCGTCGACCGGGGCCGTGTCATCGAAGAGGATTCGCCCGCAGCGGCTTCATCGGAGCAACCGGCCCCGACCGGAGTATCGGACGTGTCGTTCGTCGCCGCGGCGTGGTCGCTGCTTCGCAAGGACGCGCTGGTCGAGTGGCGCGCGCGGGAACAGGCCCCGGCGCTGCTGGCTTTCGCGCTGCTCATCACCGTGCTGTTCGACATGGCGTTCGTCATCCTGGCGCAGGCGGACGCGCCCGCAGTCGCCGCGGGCGTGGCTTGGTCCACGCTCTTGTTGGTTGCCAGCCTGTCGGGCGTTCGGCTGTTCGGGTCTGAGCGCGACGCCAACACGCTTACCTGCCTGCGCCTGGCGCCCATCGACCAGAGCGCCGTGTTCGTGGCCAAGTACGTTTTGCTGGCCGCGCACGTGCTGGCCGTTGGACTGGTGCAGTTGGCGCTGCTGAGCCTGCTGCTCGACTTGCAGCTCTTCCAAGGCGGGATGCTGGCCACCCTGGGCCTCGTGGCCATCGCCTTGAGCGCGGTGACGGCCATGCAAAGCGCCCTGGCCTTGGAAAGCCGGGCGCGCGAGGTCTTGATGCCGCTGCTGGCCGTGCCGCTGGCGATTCCCGTGATGCTCGCCGGAGTCGGGGCGACGCTCGAGACGCTGCAGGGCGCACCGGCCGGCGGCGCCGCGCCGTGGCTCGGTTTGCTGGCCGTAGTGGCGGCCGTATTCTTGTCGTTGAGCGTCCTGCTCTACCCGCACGCCGTCGACGGTTAGGGAGTTTTGCGAATGAGCATCGCCAGCCGCGCGCTGCGCCGCCGGGCGATCAAGCAGCCGCCTGTCTTCGGGTGGCGGGGCCTTGTGGTCTATTCGTCGCTGCTGGTCCTGATGGCAGTGGCCCTCTACATGATCTTCATCTACGCGCCGGCGGAACGCGTGCAGGGCGACGCCCACCGTCTGCTCTACGGACACGTGGCGGTGGCGTGGCTCGCCTTCCTGGCCTTTGGCATCGTCGCCGTCGCCAGCGTGATGTACCTATGGCGGCGCAGCCCGCGATGGGACAGCCTGGCGGTGGCGTCCGCCGAGGTGGGAGTGCTCTTCACCACGCTCACCCTGATTAGCGGCTCCGTCTGGGGTCGCCACGTCTGGGGCGTCTGGTGGACCTGGGACCCGCGGCTCACGACGACGTTTGTGTTGTGGTTTATCTACGTGGCGTATCTGGCGCTGCGGATGTACATCGACAACGTCGACACTCGCCGGCGCGTCGCCGCCATCTTCGGCATCGTGGGCTTCGTCGACGTGCCCATCGTGTGGTACTCCGTGGAATGGTGGCGCAGCCTGCACCCCGTGCAATCGGTCACCCGCGCCGGACTCACCTCCGAGATGGTGCTCACGATGCTGGTCACCGTGGTCGCGTTTACCGTCTTTTGCTTCGTGCTCATCCGCCAGCGTTATCTCTTAGAGCGTGCCAGCGACGAGGGAGAGGGTCTAAGAGATATCGTCCGCAATCGGTATGGCGAACTGCGGCAGACAGGCGCTACATCGGCGCCGGAGGCTGGGGAATGACGCAAGAGCTGGTGTTTCTGTTCATCGGGTACGCGGTGATCTGGGTGCTGCTGTTCGGCTACCTGGTGTTCGTCACGGGGCGCATCCGCGCCGTGCGCGACGCGGTCCGCGACATGCGCCAGGAGCTCGACGCTCAGCGCCGGGAGACCGCGGAGTAGCCTCGACATCACGCGACTTCCACCCGGCGGCGCCGGATACGTGCTCCGGCATTGGATCGGGTAAGTCGTTGCGGAGCCTCGGACAGGAATCCGACATCGCCGCCGTCACCTCTTCGTATTACGGGGAGCGGAGACCGTGATCGACCTGGTGGTAGTTGGTCGTCTGGCCCTCGGGCTGGCGTTCGGCGTCGCGGTGGTGCAGCTCACGATGAGCGGGCTGGCCGTTTGGCGGCGCAGTCCCGACTTCACGGACGCCGCGCGCAACGCCGCCGTCGTGCTGGCCGCCGTCGTAACTCTTGCCGTCGCCGCGCTCGCCGCCGGATTCCTTACCCAGGACTTTTCGATCGCTTTCGTGGCCGACACGTCCAGCCGCTCGATGCCGCTCGGCCTCACCATTTCCGCCCTATGGGGCGGACAGGAGGGCTCGCTGCTGTTCTGGGCCTGGGGGCTCAGTCTTTTCAGCGCCCTGGCGGCCTGGCGCATGTCCAGGCGCGACGAGGCGCTCGCGCCCTGGGGCATCGGCACGCTGGCGGCCATCGCCCTCTTCTTCGTCGGCGTGCTCGTGTTCGTGTCGAGCCCGTTTCAGCGGCTCGTCGTTGCGCCGGTTGACGGCCGCGGGCTCAATCCGCTGCTCTGGGATAGCGGCATGCAGGTCCACCCGCCGATGCTGCTGACGGGCTACATGTCCTTCACCATTCCGTTCGCCTTCGCGGCGGCCATGCTGGCCGCGGGCCGGCTTTCGCAGGATTGGTTGCGCGAGATGCGCAACTGGATGCTCGCGGCCTGGGCCATCCAGGGCGCCGGCCTGCTGCTCGGCGCGTGGTGGGCCTATCGCGTGCTGGGCTGGGGCGGCTATTGGGGCTGGGACCCGGTCGAGAATGTGGCGCTGCTTCCCTGGCTCGCGGCCACGGCCTACATCCACTCGGCGCTGGCGCAAGAGCGGCGCGGGCAACTCCGGGCATGGTCGGTGGGCCTGGTGCTGCTCGGATTCGCCCTGGCCGTTTTCGGCACGTTCGTCGTGCGCAGCGGGATTCTCACTTCGGTGCACTCGTTCGCGCTGTCGGACGTGGGACCGATCTTTCTCACCTTCGTCGGCATCGTGATGGTGATCGCCGTGCTGGCCTTTCTCTATCGGCTGCCCATGCTGCGCGCCCCCATGGCCATCGAGTCGCTGGCGTCCAAGGAAGCCGGCGTGCTGCTCAACAACCTGCTGCTCATGGCGGTGCTGGTGGCGGTGCTCTGGGGCACCGTGTTCCCGATCTTCTCCGAGCTGGTGCAGGGCGTACGCATCGCGGTCGGGCCGCCGTTCTACGCGCAGGTCACCGTGCCGTTGCTGCTGATCATGCTCGGGCTGCTGGGAATCGGCCCGCTGCTGGCCTGGCGGCGCACGACCGGGCGCGCGGCGTGGCGGGCCACGCGCTGGCCGATCGCGGTCACCGTCGTAGTCTCCGCCATTCTCCTCGCCGTGGGCATGCGCGCCGGGCTCGCCGTATTGGGATTCGGTCTGGCGGCTCTGATTGGAGCCGGAGCGTTGCTCGAGCTGTCGCGCAGCGTCCGCGCCCGAACACCTACATCAGCCAGAGAGCCGCGTGTCGCGCTCAGCCTGGTCGGCAGCCGGCGACGCCTGGGCAGTCACCTGGTGCATTTCAGCGTGGCGGTCTTTGCCATCGGGATCGTCGGCTCGGCGTCCTTTGGGCAGGAGAGCGCCGTGCGCCTGGCCCGGGGGGAATCCGCGACTGTCGACGGTCACACCGTGACGTTTCGCGGCCTGCGCCCGCTGTCGCAACCTGGATTGACCACCATTTACGCCGACCTCGACGTGGAGCGCGGCGATCAGCCGCCGGCGCGGCTCACGCCGTCGCGCCGCATTCACGCTGGCTGGGAAAACCAGCCCACGTCCGACGTCGCGATTCGCACCACGTTCCCCGCGCTCGACGATCTATACGTCCTGCTTGACGATTGGGAGCCCGACGGGTCGGTCGCCTCCTTCCGCATCCTGGTGAATCCGCTCGTGCCGTTGCTCTGGGTCGGCGGCGTGCTGTACGTCATTGGCGTGCTCGTGATCGCCTGGCCCACCGCCACACGGCAGCCGGCGCAAGCTCCGTCGCCCGCAGGGCATCCGGTGACGCCGTGAACCTGCGCGCTGCCTTTGTGCTGACGCTTGTCATTGCGAGCCTCGGCGTCGCGGTCGTCTACGCCGACGAGAACGATGCCGACGCGTTGTATGCCCGCCAATCGCGCATCGCCGACCAGTTGGACTGCCCGGTATGCCAGGGCCAATCGGTCAAGGAGTCCAACGCCCCGTTGGCCCAGCAGATGCGCGCGCTCATCAACGAGAAAATTGGCGACGGCGCATCAGACGAGGAGATATTCGACTTCTTCGAGACGCGTTACGGCGTCGGCGTTCTGCGCGACCCGCCGAAGCAGGGCCTGGCGCTGGGCGTGTGGCTGGGACCGATCATCGCCGCCGCGGCGGGCGTCCTGGCCGTGGGAGTGGTGCTGCTGCGACGCCGACCGCAACCGATCCCGCAGGCCGACGTCAGCCTGCGGGAACTCGAGGACCGGATCGACCGGCTGCGGCAGCCGCCCAACGGCGAGCGCGCGTGACGCCGGTCGTCCTGCTGGTCGGCCTGACCCTTGTCGCCCTTGGCGGGCTGGCCTGGGTCTCGACGCCGCTGCTGCGCGACACGGCCCACCGCGTCCGTTCGCGCCGCCCGGCGCTGAGCGATGAGGTGCAGCGGTCCCTGGACTTGATGACCGACCTTGATCTCGAGCGCCTTCGCGGCGCCATCAGCGACGCCGAGCACGCCGAGCTTTCGGCGGAGACGCGGCGTCAGGCTGCGCTGGAGCTCGGGGCGCACGAAAGGCGGCGCGCCCGCGCCGAGGCGCAGGTCGAGCATTTGCTCGCCGATCAGTCGGCAGTGCCCGAGCGCATCCCGGCCAGCCCGCCGCCAGCATCGGCGCGACGCCCGCTCGTCTGGCTGCTCACTGGGGCAACGTTGGTCGTGGGGCTTGTCGCGGTGGTCCTGGTCGTGACCTTCGGCTCGCGTGAGGGCATCGGAGAGCAAACCGCCGTAGGAAGCGTGGGGGTTACGGCAATCAGCGCCGTGGCAACCTCGCCGACCGACGCCGACACCCTGGTCGCCGCGCACCCGTCGGGGCTGCAGGTCAGCCGCGATGGCGGGGCCACCTGGCAGCCCGCCGACTTTCCGCACGCAACGAGCACGGTGGCCGCGACCCGCACCGGCTTCGTCGCCATCACCGACGAAGGCCCGTTTCGCGGAGACGGTGCAGCAGCCAACTGGTCCCCCGAGGCGTCGTCGCTTGACGTGGCGTGGCTTGCGTCCGCCGGCCTTTCTGGTTTGCTGGCGGCAATCGACGGCGCTGGGGCATTCCAGGTCTCGGACGACGACGGCGCGACCTGGCGGCCGCTGCCGATCGTTGCGCCGCCGAACGTGACTGGGATGGCCGTCGTCGAGCAGCCGGTACTACAGATCGTGGTGAGCATCTCCACCGAAGGCGTGCTGGCAGCGGGCTTGGACGGAACCTGGCGCAGCGCCAACGGATTCGTGAACGGGGCGCTGCCGACCGTCAACGTGCGCTCGCTGCACTACGAGCCGGATAGCGGCGACCAGTATGTGTCCCCCACCGGCCAGGAATTCCGGGGCGCCGTCTACGTCGCCACCGACGCCGGGGTCTTCAAGTCCGTCGACGGCATGCAGTCCTGGAACCGCCTGACACTCGCCGCCGACATCGTCGTCGTCACCGGCAGCGCCGCCGCGCCGCGCGAGCTCTATGCCATCGCCCGCGACGGCACCGTGTTTCGCAGCCGCGATCTGGGCGCGTCATGGGGCTAGCGATCACCGCCGCGGCTCGCCGGACGCTGCCGCGATTGCTTGCCGCTGCAGCGGTGCTCTTCGTCATGCTGGCCGCGTCCTGGCAACCGGCAGGCGCCCAGGATCAGGGAGTGATTCACGGCACCGTGGTCAACGGCACGTCCGGCGCCGCCGTTCCCGCCGATCTGGTCGTGGCGCTAGTCGGGCGTCGCGGCCCCGACGCGCTGCCCACTCGCACGACCGGTGTGAATCCGGACGGCACGTTCGCCTTCACCCGACTCCCGACCACGGCGGATGCGGCCTACTTCGCCCACGTGGACTTCGGCGGCGTGTCGTACGCCACGGACGGGATCAGGTTCGAGGGCCGCGCGGAAGTCGAAACCACCCTCACGATCCACGAGTCCACCGGCCAGAACCCGGGCATCGCCCTGCATTCCGTGTCGCGGCTCCTGCGGCATCAAACCGCCGACGCCATCGCCATCCTCGACGTGATCGACGTCTTCGTTCCCGGCGACCGAACGTTCCTGCCAGCGGCCTCGACGACGGCCCCGCCGCCGCTGCGGTTC
This sequence comes from Chloroflexota bacterium, assembly GCA_026708035.1. Lineage (NCBI taxonomy): Bacteria > Bacillati > Chloroflexota > Chloroflexota bacterium. The sequence continues at coordinate 58,178 of JAPOVQ010000011.1, forward strand.
GCCGTGCCCGACGGCGCGTTCGGCCTCCAGCCCGTGAGCGGATTCAGCTCGAATGAGCTGGTCATCGGGGGACCGGGATTCGCCGTGCTGGCTCCGCTGCGACCCGGAGTCACCACCATCGCCTACGCCTATCAGCTTCGACTCGTCGATGGCGCGGCCACGTTCGACTGGCTGATCGGGCTGCCGGCGGGCGTCGTACGGCTGTTGAGCGAGCAGGAGGTGTTGGTGACGAATCCGCAGGGGTTGGCGCCGCAAGACGCCACTTCGTTTGCCGGGATCGCCGTGGACCGATGGGAGGCCCGCGATGTCGTCGCCCGGACGACGTTCGCCATCGAGGTTTCGGACACCACGCTGCCCGGCATCGTGCGCGCCATTCGCACCACCACGGCCGACCGTTGGGCGCTCATTGCCGCCGGAGGCGCCATGGCACTGACGCTCATCGTCGCGGCGCAGCGCCGCGTCTGGCGCGCGCGCCCCGCGCCGGACGATCTCGCGCGAGCGCGGCGATTGCTGGCGGATCTGCAGCGCCCGAATCAGGATTCCCGCGCTGAGCAATCGGCGATGCGCGAGGAGCTGGTCGAGCTGATCGAGCGCCGCCCCGACCTCGCCGCCGAGCTGCGCCGCGACCGAGCGGCAAACGGCCCCACGCCCTAGCTTTGCGGGGCGCTGACTAGCTACCTACCATGAGCGCCGTGGACGAACTGCAGCACGACGTGCTCGTCATTGGCGGCGGTGGCGCCGGCCTTCGCGCCGCCATCGCCGTGGCCCAAGAGCACCCCGACCTCAGCATCGGCATCGTGTCCAAGGTCTACCCGATGCGCAGTCACACCGTCGCCGCCGAGGGCGGCATGGCGGCGGTAATCAAGGACAATGACAGCGCCGAGGACCACATCTACGACACCATCAGCGGCTCGGACTGGCTGGCGGACCAGGACGCCGTCGAGATGTTCGTCGAGGAAGCCCCCCGCGAGCTGATCCAGCTCGAGCACTGGGGCTGCCCCTGGTCCCGCGAGGCGACCGGTCACGTGGCGGTGCGGCCGTTCGGCGGCATGAAGCTGCAACGCACCTGGTTCGCCACCGACAAGACCGGCTTTCACGTCCTGCACAGCCTGTTCCAAACCTGTTTGCAGTTCTCGTCCATCACGCGCTACGACGAGTGGTTCGCGACCAAGCTGCTCGTGGACGACGGCCGGTGCCAGGGCTGCACGGCCATCGAGTTGCGCACCGGTCAGCTGCGGCCCATCTACGCCAAGTCAGTGATCATCGCCACGGGCGGCTTCGGGCGCATCTTCCCCTTCACCACCAACGGCGCCATCAAGACCGGCGACGGCCTGGCCATGGCCTATCGCGCCGGCGTGGCGCTCAAGGACATGGAGTTCGTGCAGTACCACCCCACCGGCCTGCCGGGCACCGGCATCCTCATCACCGAGGCGTCGCGCGGGGAAGGCGGCGTGCTCCGGAACAACAAGGGCGAGCGATACCTGGCTGACTACGACCTGGGCGAACCGCTGCCGCTGGACGATCCGCGGCACCCGCAACTGCGAACCATGGAGCTCGGTCCGCGCGACCGGTTGTCGCAAGCGTTCATCAAGGAGCAGGAGAAGGGGAACACCTACTCGGGGACTTACGGCGACTACGTGCACCTGGACATCCAGCACCTCGGCGAACACCGCATCGACACCAAGCTCCCGTTCGTGCGCGAGCTGGCCCGGAATTACGGCGGCATCGACCCCGTCACGGAGTCGATTCCGGTGCGGCCGGTGGTGCACTACATGATGGGCGGCATCGACACCGACATCGAGGCCGCAACGAGCCTCCCCGGGCTATATGCGGCAGGCGAGTGCGCGTGCGTGAGCATCAACGGCGCCAACCGGCTCGGTTCGAACTCGCTCACCGAGCTGGTGGTCTTCGGCGCGCGCGCCGGGCGCAATGCCGCCAATTTCGCAAGCACGTCCGATCCGGCGGCGGTTGATCGCTTGGAGTCGCAGGTCGACGCGGAGCGAGCCCGCATCCGGCGCATCCTCGAACAGCCGTCCGGCGGCGAGCGGGTCGCGGAGCTGCGGCGCGATATGACCTCGACCATGGAGGAAGGCGCCGGCATCTACCGCACGCAGGAGGGAATCGAGCAGACCTACGCCACCCTCAGTGACCTGCGCGAGCGCTTTGGCCGCGTCGATCTCGACGACCGCACCAACGTCTACAACACCGACCTCATCAGCGCGCTGGAGCTCGACTACATGCTCGACATTTCGTTGGCCCTGGCCGCGAGCGCCCGCGACCGCACCGAATCGCGTGGATCGCACCAGCGCACCGACCACCCCGACCGGGACGACGAGCACTTCCTGAAACATTCACTCGCGTCGCGCGGAGACGACGGCACGCCCGCGGTGTCCTTCAGCGACGTGGTGATTACCAAGTGGCCTCCCGGATCGCGGACCTACGGATCCTCCGATCAAGCAAAGGCGGCGAAGTCCGAATCATGAGCACGGCCATCGAGACGACGATCCAGTTCGAGGTCTTTCGCTACCAACCGGATTGGGACGAGCCGACCTATCAGCTCTACGACGTGCCCTACCGCGAGGACTGGGTGGTGCTGGACGCGCTCAACTACATCAAGGACACGATCGACGGGTCGCTGACCTATCGCTGGTCGTGTCGGATGGGGGTCTGCGGCTCGTGCGGGGCCATGGTCAACGGCTACCCCAAGCTCACCTGCGCGGCGTTCCTCTCGGAGTACATGCCGGGGCCGATCCGGGTCGAGCCGCTGGTCAACTTCAACGTCGAGCGCGATCTGGTGACCAGCATCGAAGGGTTCATGGAGAAGCTGGAGAGTGTCCAGCCGTGGATCATCCGCGAGGACGGCGCCACGGACGACCTTAAGTCTGAATACCTGCAGACGCCGAACCAGCACGCCGCCTATCAGCAGTTCAGCATGTGCATCAACTGCCTGCTCTGCTATGCCGCCTGTCCGGTTTCCTCGCATAGCGACGAGTTCATCGGTCCGGCGGCGCTGGCGCTGGCCCAGCGTTACAACCTCGACACGCGTGACGAGGGCGTGGAGCAGCGCCGCGACGTCATCCTCAAGGACGAGGGGATCTGGGAATGCTCGTTCGTGGGCGAGTGCTCCGCCGTCTGCCCCAAGCACGTGGACCCCGCCGGCGCCATTCAGCAGGCCAAGATGACCGGCGCCATCGACTACTACCGGCGGCTGCTCATGCCGTGGACGGTGAAGTCTTGACGCAGCCGTTATTCCGCTCGTTGGGATGGACGTGGTGGACCAAGCGGCCCTCGTACCTGCTGGTGTTTCTGCGCGAAACCTCGTCGGTGTTCATCGCCGTGCAGGTCGTGCTCGTGCTCGTGCTGCTGCACAAGGCCGGTCAGCCGGCGGCCGACTACCAGGCGTACCTGGACTTTCTGTGGAATCCGGGCATGGTCGTGTTCCATGTCGTCTCGATCGTCTTCGCGCTGTTGCACACCTACACCTGGTTCAACCTGCTGCCGTCGACGATTGCGATTCGGATCATGGGCCGGCGCATTCCCGCGCTGCTGCTCGTGGCGCCGCAGTTCGGCGCGTGGGTCGTGGTGACCGGGCTGATCATCGCCTGGGTCTGGTGGGTCGGCGCAGGATGAGGGGCCGGTCGCACGAGCCGATCTGGTGGTCGCTCTTCGGCATGGGCGGGATCATCGCCGCCGTGTTCGTTCCGGTCATGATCTTCGTCACCGGCATCGGCGGCGCCGTCGGATTGGAGACGGTTGCTGGAGCTTTTGCCCACGGCGAGGACGGCATCGGCGCGCTGTTGCGGCATGCGCCCGTGCGGGCGGTCCTGGGCCTGATCCTGGCGCTGGCCACGGTGCACGCCGCGCACCGCATCCGGCACACGCTGATCGACCTGCACGTGCACGCCCCGCCCGTGGTGCTCATCGCCGCGAGCTATGGCGCGGCAGCAGTCGTCAGCGCGCTGATAGCCATCGTCCTGGCGCTCTTCTAGGACCGCCCCAACCAGATTCCGGTGGCCCGCGCTGCGTGCAGCGTGGGAGGGTAGACGCCCGATGGCCGAGACAAGCTCCGACCCCGATTCCCGTATCAGGCATGGAGCTGGAATCTCGGCCCCACCCGGCGCCCCGTCCGCGTAGGGGCGCCCCTCGTGGGCGCCCAAGGGTAGCCACAAACGAGCAAAGGGCAGCCACAAGGGCTGCCCCTACACCGACCTCGTCTTGCCTGCGTGGTGGCCTGCGCTGCGTGCAGCGTGGGTCCCTCCGGGGCCGATCGAGGTCGTCCAAAGCCCCAGGCGGCGCTTCGGGGGACACACTCCGCCCGAGCGCACTAGCCGATGCCGGTCAGTATCGGCAACAATGCACCCGAACTCGCCGTCCTCGCCCCAGAACGGAGCGCTCTCGTGCACGCGATTTCCTACGCCGCGCCCACGACAGTCGCGGACGCGGTTTCCATCCTCGCCGAGCATGGGGCGAATGCCCGCATGCTCGCCGGTGGCACGGACCTCATCGTGCAGGTCCGTGAAAAGCTCCGCGACACCACGGTCTTCGTGGATGCCAAGCACATCCCGGACCTGATGCAACTTTCGGTCAACGCCGATGGCTCGGCCACGCTTGGCGCGGCCGTTCCCTGCCACCAGATCTACGGTGACGACGCCATTAGCGCGCAATACCCCGCGCTGGTGGACGCGTGCCAGATCATCGGCAGCACCGGCATCCAGGGACGCGCGTCGGTGGGCGGCAATCTCTGCAACTCGGGACCCGCGGGCGACACGATCCCGCCGCTCATCGTGCACGGCGCCGTCGCCAACATCGCCGGAGCCAACGGCGGGCGCACCGTGGCGGTGGAAGACTTCTGCACCGGCCCGTCGCAGAACGTGCTCGGCGACGACGAGCTGCTCGTCTCGCTGACGCTGCCGAAACCCGCCGCAGGCTCGGGGTCGCACTACCTGCGGTTCATTCCCCGCAACGAGATGGACATCGCGGAAGTGGGCGCGGGCGCAGCGATCACGCTGGACGGCGACACCATCACCGCCGCGCGCGTCTCGATCGGCGCCGTCGCTCCGACGCCGCTGTTCGTCGCCGAGGCGGGTGAGGCGCTGATCGGGCAGACTGCCGGCGAGGCCGCCTACGAGGTCGCGGCCAACATCGCCCGCGACGCGGCGAGCCCGATCAACGACATGCGCGGCACGATCGCGCATCGCAAACACCTGAGTTTCGTCCTCACGCAGCGTGCCTTGCGCGGCGCGGTAGCCCGCGCGCGTGGAATGGAGGTCGGCCATGGCCACTGAGATTCTCAGCGGCAAGGTGCATGTCAACACCACGATCAATGGGGAGTCGACCGACTTCCTCGCTGAGCCGCGCGAAAGCCTGCTCGAGGTCCTGCGCGAGACGTTGGGTCTCACCGGCGCCAAAGAAGGCTGCAACGACGGCAACTGCGGCGCCTGCAACGTCATCATGGACGGGCGCCTGGTGAATTCATGCTGCGTCCTGGCCGTCGAGGCCGGCGGCGCGGACGTCACCACGATCGAGGGGATTGCCGGCCCGTCGGGGCTGCATCCGCTGCAGGAGAAATTCCTCGAGCACGCCGCGCTGCAATGCGGCGTCTGCACGCCGGGATTCCTGGTGTCGGCCAAGGCCATGCTCGACGAAAACCCCAACCCGACGGAAGACGAGGTGCGGTGGTGGTTGGCCGGCAACCTTTGCCGCTGCACCGGATACGACAAGATCGTGCGGGCGGTGCTTGACGCCGCCGCATCCATGCGCGGGGAGGGCTGACGATGGCTGTTGAGACGCGCGAAGAAGCCGTAACAATCAAGCACCACTCCGAGGACTACAGCGTCGTCGGGACACGCCCGGTGCGGCACGACGGCGTGGACAAGGTCACCGGAGCGGCGCGCTACGGAGCCGATGTCAGTCAACCGGGGCAGATCTACGGCGCCGTGACGCGCAGCCCGCACGCCCACGCCCGCATTCGGTCCATCGACACCAGCAAGGCCGAGGCGTTGCCGGGCGTGCACGCGGTGATCACCAGCGCCGATCTCGCCGATCCGGGCGAGAAGGTCACCGGCGGCGGCGAAGCGACGGCCGTCCCGCTCAAATACAAGAGCGGCAACGTTTTGGCGCGCGGCAAGGCCCTCTATCACGGCCACGCGGTCGCGGCCGTGGCGGCGGTTGATGCGCATACGGCCGGCGAGGCCGCGGCGCTGATTGAGGTCGACTACGAGGTGCTGCCGCCGGTCATGGACGTACTCGAGGCGATGCAGCCCGGCGCCACGCTGCTGCACGACGACCTGCACACCGACATCGCGGGCGAAGCGTCCGAGGAGCCGAGCAACGTGGCCGCCAAGTTCCTCTTCGAGGAAGGCGATGTCGAGGCGGGGTTCGCCGAGGCCGCGGTGGTCGTGGAGCGCGAGTTCACCTTCGCCACGGTTCACCAGGGTTACATCGAGAACCACAACGCCCTCGCGCTATGGCATGGCGACGGCGAGCTCACCGTGTGGTGCAGCAGCCAGGGCCACTTCACCATTCGCGCCGAGGTGGCGGACATCCTCGACGTGCCCATATCCAAGGTCAAGGTGATCCCCACCGAGATCGGCGGCGGGTTCGGCGGCAAGACCACCTGCTACCTGGAGCCGCTGGCTGCGGCGCTCGGTCGCAAGGCGGGCCGGCCGGTCAAGATGACCATGGGCCGCGCCGACATTCTGAAGGCCACCGGTCCAACGCCGGGCGGTTACGTCCGCGTCAAGATGGGCGCCGACAGCGACGGCAAGATCACGGCCGCCGAGGCGTACATGGCGTTCGAGGCGGGCGGATTCCCCGGGTCGGTCGTGGCCGCGGGCTGCATGTGCGTGTTCGCGCCCTACAAGCTCTCGAACGTGAAGATCGAGGGCGACGACGTGGTCGTGAACCGGCCCAAGACCCACGCCTACCGCGCTCCGGGCGCCACGCAGGCGGAGTTCGCCAGCGAGACGGTGGTGGACGAGATCTGCGAGCAGCTCGGAATCGACGTGCTCGACTTTCGCACGATGAACTCGGCGGAGGAAGGCACGTGGCGCGCCGGCGGTCCGGCCTATGGCCGGATCGGTCACAAGGAGTGCCTGGAAGCCGCGCGCGGCTCCGAGCACTGGAACTCGACGCTCGAGAAGCCGGCGGGCACCTACCGCGGACGCGGCGTGGCCTCCGGGTTCTGGTTCAACATCGGGTTCACGTCATCCGCCATCGCCCGTCTGAATCCGGACGGCACGGTGACGCTGCTCGAGGGCTCGCCCGACATTGGCGGCACCCGCTCGTCGATCGCGATGCAGTTCGCCGAGACCCTGGGGATCGGCTTCGACGACGTCATTCCGATGGTCGTCGACACCGACTCCGTCGGCTACACCGATGTCACGGGCGGGAGCCGGGTCACCTTTGCCACCGGCTATGCCGCGCACGAGGCCGCCAACGACATGCGCCGGCAGATGATCGAGGGTATGGCCGACGTCTGGGACGTGGCAGCGGACTCCATCACCTACGAGAACGCGACCTTCACCGCCAACGGCGAGTCGGCCACGTTCAAGGAGGCCGCGCATCTTCTCAACGAAGACACGCAGCAAGTCATCGGCAAGGCCACCGTCACGCCGGAGAAGGAAGGCAACGCCTTCGCGGTCCACATCGCCGATGTGGAAGTCGATGTCGAGACCGGCAAGGTGACGGTCCTGCGCTACACCGCCATCCAGGACGCCGGCGTGGCGATCTACCCGCCGTACGTCGAAGGGCAGATGCAGGGCGGGGCGGTGCAAGGCATCGGCTGGGCGTTCAACGAGGAGTACTTCTACGACGAGAACGGCCTGCTGCGGAATGCCACGCTGCTGGACTACCGCATGCCGACCACGCTCGACGTGCCGATGATCGAAACGATCATCGTCGAGGTCCCGCATCCGGGCAGCCCGTTCGGCGTCCGCGGCGTGGGCGAGGTGCCCATCGTGCCGCCGCCGGCCGCGCTGGCCATCGCCATCTACGACGCCCTCGGCATCCGCTACCGCGACCTGCCCATGTCGCCCCACCGCGTCTACGCGGAGCTGGCGGCGAGGCAGAACGGCGCTGAAGCGTAGTCCCCGATCGCGACGCGGCGGCCATGGCCGCCGCGTCGCGGGGGCCGCGCGCATCGGCATGGCGTAGCCATGGCGAGGGTGCATATCCCCACGCCGCTGCGCGAGTTCACCGACGGGCAGATCAAGGTCGATGTGGAGGGCGGCACCGTGCGCGTGGTCGTCGAGAACCTGGAAGCCCGCTTTCCGGGGCTCAAGAACCGGCTGGTGCAAGAGGGCGACCTGCGACCCGGACTGGCCATCTTCGTGGATGGCGCCAACAGCCGCCGCGGCCTGCGCACCAAACTGCGCGAGGACAGCGAGGTGTTCTTCCTCGAATCCATTGGCGGCGGCTCAATCAGTGGCAGACTTGAGACGGATCACGACCGGACGGACCAACATCACGTGCGACCGGGCGCCGGGATCGCGCGCTCGTAGGAGGACGCCTGCATGGCGGAAACGAACGGCAACTACAACGTCATAGGCACTCGACCCGTCCGGCACGACGGGGTCGACAAGGTCACCGGACGCGCGATCTACGGGGTCGACGCGCACATGCCGGGCATGCTGTGGGGCCAGGTGCTGCGCAGTCCGCACGCCCACGCGCGGATTCTCTCGATCGACACCTCCCGCGCCGAGGCGTTGGAGGGCGTTCACGCCGTCATGACCGCGGCCGACCTCCCCGATCCCGGGGCCGGCGTCGCCGAGGCCAACGAGTCGGGTCTCCAGAGCAAGCGTTACAAGAGCGCCAGCCTCTTGGCCCGCGACAAGGTGCTATTCGAGGGGCACCCGATCGCCGCCGTCGCCGCAACCAACAAGCACGTGGCCGAGGAAGCCCTGGACCTGATCGATGTCGAGTACGAGCTGTTGCCCGTGGTGCTCGACGTCCGCGAGGCCATGAAGCCCGACGCGCCGCTGCTGCTGGACGATCTCCATATGGACACCGGCGGCGAGCTGGCCGACGAACCGAGCAACGTCGCCTCGCGCACGATCCACGAGGAAGGCGACATTGAGGCGGGATTCGCCGCCGCCGACCGCGTGTTCGAGGGCGAATACACCATGTCCATGGTGCATCAGGGCTACATCGAGCCTCACAACGCCCTGGCCTATTGGAGTGCCGACGGGCACCTGCGCGTCGAATGCAGCTCGCAGGGGCAGTTCGGCATTCGCAGCGAGCTTGCCGACCACCTGCAATGGCCCATCTCCAAGATCAATGTCTTTCCGTCGGAGATCGGCGGCGGGTTCGGGGGCAAGACCACCATCTACCTCGAGCCGCTGGCGGCGGTGCTGTCCCGCAAGTCGGGGCGCCCGGTCAAGCTCACCATGAGCCGCTCCGACATCCTGCGCGCCACCGGTCCGGCGCCGGGCGGCTACGCCTGGGTCAAGATCGGCATCACCAACGAGGGACGGATCACGGCGGCGCAGGCCATGTTCGCCTTCGAGGCCGGCGGCTACCCGGGGTCCGCCGTCGGCGCGGCCTGCCTGTGCGCCTTCGGCCCCTACAAGCTGACGGATTTCCGCATCGACGGCTATGACGTGGTCGTCAACATGCCCAAGTCTCACGCGTATCGGGCGCCGGGAGCGCCGCAGGGCGAGTTCGCCGTGGACAGCCTCGTCGACGAGATCTGCGAGGAGATGGGCTTCGATCCGCTGGCGTTCCGCGCCATGAACGCGTCCGAGGAAGGCGATCTGCGCGCAAATGGCACGCGGTACCACTGCATCGGCAATCACGAGGTCATCGAGGCGGCGCGTACCTCGGATCACTGGCGCTCCCCCATCGGGTCGGCGCCCGGACGGCGCCGAGGGCGCGGCATCGCCTCGGGCTTTTGGATGAACGGCGGCGGCATGTCGACCGCCGTCGCCCAGCTGAACTCCGACGGCACCGTGACGCTGCGCGAAGGTTCCGTCGATATCGGCGGCACACGCACGTCGGTCGCCATGCAAGCCGCTGAGACGCTGGGTATTCCCGTCGAAGACGTCGACCCAATCGTGCCCGACACGGACAGCATCGCCTTCACGGGCGTGACCGGCGGCAGTCGCGTCACGTTTGCGACCGGCTGGGCGGCGATCGAAGCCGCCCGCGATCTGCGAAAGAAGATGATCGACGGTCTGGCCGACCACTGGGACGTGGCCAGCGAATCCATCGTCGCCGACGAGGACGGCACGTTTCGCCAGAACGGCGAGACGGTGTCCTTCAAGGAAGCCGCCGGCATCCTCGACGGCGATGACCTGCGCCTGGTCGGCTCCGCCACGGTGGTGCCCGAAGGCTCCGGCAACACCTTCGCCATCCACATCGCGGACGTGGACGTGGACCTCGAGACCGGCAAGGTCGACGTGGTGCGCTATACGGCCATCCAGGACGCCGGAACGGCCATCTACCCACCCTACGTGGAGGGGCAGATGGAAGGCGGCGTGGCGCAGGGCATCGGTTGGGCGCTCACCGAGGAATACGTCTACGACGACGAGGGCCACATGCGGAACGTGAGCTTGCTGGACTACCGCATGCCCACGACGCTGGACGTGCCGATGATCGAGAGCATCATCGTCGAGGTGCCGAATCCCGGCCATCCGTACGGCGCCCGAGGCGTCGGCGAGGTTCCCATCGTGCCGCCGCTGGCGGCGATCACCAACGCGATCGCCGACGCCACCGGCGCCCGCATGCGGGATCTGCCGGCTTCACCGCCCAAAGTCCAAGCGGCCGTCGCCGCGCTGGATTCATAAGGCGGCGCGGCGGCGACATCGCTCACGCCGGACACCCGTAAGCCCCGAACGCGCTAGGCTGCGTCCGTGACGTTCTTGCGTCGACTGCACGTCTTCCTACGCGGGCAGCACCGCCTCATGGCGGCGACGATCGCCTTTGGCATCGTGTTCGCGGGCGCCGGGCTTGTCGCCCCTCTCCTCGTACGCCAGATCCTTGTCTGGCATGCCGAAGGCGCCGTCGAGACCGGCGCGCTCAGCATCATCATCGTGGTGCTGGTTGGGTCGTTCGTGCTCCGGGCGGTGGGACGCTACGGCTACGGCGCCATTTCGCACATCGTGGCGTATCGCGCCCAGCACCTGATGCTGGTCACGCTCTATCGACACATCCAGTCACTCCCCCACCGCTTCTTCGAGCAGCGGCGCACCGGCAACCTCATCTCGCGCGCGGTCGGAGACGTTGAAGCCGTCGAGGACTTCATCGCCCACGGCATTCCGGAGGCGACGCTCGCCGCGACCATCCCAACCGCAATGGTCATCGCCCTGGGGATCATTAATTGGCAACTGATGCTCATCAGCCTCATTCCCATGCCGCTGATTCTGCTGCTCACCTGGTTCGTGATGCCCCGACTGCGAACCCGGTGGGGAAACGTGCGCCAGCACATGGCGGAAATAACCGGCGCGGTTGCCGAGGGCATTTCAGGATTCGCCGTGGTGAAGGCCTTCGGCCGCGAGCCCGAGCGCCGGGCTGAAATCGACCGCGCCGGCGCCCGGTTCCGCGACACCATCGTGCGCACCCAGGCGCTCACGCTGATCCCGGTCGGCGTGCTGGAGATCATCGCCGGACTCGGGCTGGTGCTCATCGTGGCCGTCGGCGGCAACTGGACGCTCGAGGGCATCGTGCCCGTGGCCGACCTGTTCGTGTTCGTGGTGTATCTGGGGATGATCTACCAGCCGATCATCCAGGTGGCGGCCATCGGCGAGGACATTCAGAAGGCCATCGCCAGCACCGATCGTATCTTTGCGTTGCTCGATGTGCGCAGCAACATCGTGGACCGGCCCAACGCCCGTCCGCCCGAGAATCCTCGCTGGACGGTGCAGTTCGACCAGGTGGAGTTTGCCTACGACCGCGGCGCCCCCGTGCTGCACGGCGTGGACTTCACCGTTCCCGAGGGATCGCTCGTGGCGCTCGTGGGACCCACGGGTGCGGGCAAGACCACCTGCACCAGCCTGATCCCGCGCTTCTACGACATTGACGGCGGCGCCGTGCGCATTAGCGGCGTGGACGTGCGCGACCTGCCGATCGACTGGCTGCGATCCAACATCTCGATGGTGCTGCAGGACGTCTTTCTGTTCGAGGGAAGCATCTGGGACAACATCGCCTTCGGGCGACCCGGCGCGACCGACGCCGAGATTTTGGCAGCCGCGCGGGCGGCCAACGTCGATGAGTTCGCCGAGCGTCTGCCCGGCGGCTACGACGCCCGGGTCGGCGAGCGCGGCGTGCGCCTGTCCGGCGGCCAGCAGCAGCGTATTTCCATCGCCCGGTCGATTCTCAAAGACGCCCCGATCCTCATCCTCGACGAGGCGACCTCATCGGTGGACACCGAGACGGAGGGCCTGATCCAGGAGTCGCTGTCCCAGCTGACCAAGGGCCGCACGACGATCGTCATCGCCCACCGGCTCTCCACCGTGCGCAGCGCCGACCACATCGTCGGATTGGCCGACGGGCGGGTGGCCGAAACGGGCTCACACGACGAGCTCCTGGCCCAGGGCGGCTGGTACGCCCGCATGTACGAGATTCAGGCAGGCACGGCGCTCTGGCAGATCGGCGAGCGGAAAGCCGTGCCGCAGGCATGACGCAGGTGACCGTGACTGCCTTCGCGGGGAGGAATCAATGAGCGATCTCTCAGGACGCGCGGCCGTGGTCACCGGCGCAGGCACGGGAATCGGCGTCGGAATTGCCCGGCGTCTCGCCGAGCACGGGGCACGGGTCGTCGTTTCGGCGTCGGGCAGCATCGAGGGCGCCGAGCGCCTGGCGGCCGAGCTTCGCAGTCAGGGCGCCGACGTGCGCGCGGTGCAGTCGGACTTTCGACAGGCGGCGAACGCCGCGCACGTCGTCGAGCACGCCTTGGACGCCTTCGGCCAGGTCGACATCCTGGTGAACAACGCCGGCCGCACCATGGTCAAGGACTTTGCCGACTGCGACGAGCAGGACTGGGACGACCTGTTCAACGTCAACATCAAGTCCATGTTCGTGACCTGCCAGGCCGCGCTCCCGGGCATGCTCGAGCGCGGCTTCGGCCGCATCATCAACATCAGCTCGGTGCACTCGCAGGTGCACGCGCCCGGATATGTCATCTACTCGGCCACCAAGGGCGCCATCAACGAATTCACCCGCAACCTGGCCATCGACATCAGGCGCGACAACATCACGGCGAACGTCATCGCCCCAGGGGCCATCCACGTCGAGCGGTACGAGCGGGAAAACGTGGACGAGTCGAACATGATTCGCGGCATCCCGTCGGCGTCCGTGGGTACACCCGCCGACATCGCCGGGGCGGCGGCATTTCTGGCATCCGAGGATGCCCGCTATGTGAACGGCGCGGTGCTGTTCGTCGACGGCGGCCTGACGGCGCGCATGAGCATCGAGTAATACCGACGCGTCCGGTAGAAAACGGTACATCTCGGGCGGCGACTGTCGCGTAGCATTGGGTAGCTCCTAAAGGCTCACCCGAAGCGAGGCCCCGACGACGCCAGACACCGGCTACACACGCGATGGCTCTACGGCCAGTATCGGTGTATCGGGTTTGGCGTTTAAGCATGCGGTCAACACCGCATTCGCCCGGTCGCGGACGCCCGCGCATTTGCATCCATGAGCCTCCGGATCGTCGTTCCGCGTGAGTTGCGCCCACGCGAGGCGCGGGTGGCGCTCGTGCCCGATGCGGTCGCCCAGCTTGTAGACGAGGGGTTTTCCGTCGCGATCGAGCACCGCGCCGGAGTCCGATCTTTCGCCGACGACGACGCCTATGCGGCCAGCGGGGCTGCGGTCATTGCCGATCGAGCCGCGCTGCTGCGCGAGGCCGATGTCGTGCTCAGCGTCCGTGGACTGGGCGGGGACGACGACCAGTCGTTCGCACGCGATCTGGCGAGCGCCCCCAGCGGCGCGGCGGTCGTCGGCCTGCTCGATCCCTACGACCACGAGGACCGAATCCGGTCGCTGGCCGATCACGGCGTCCTGGCGTTCGCGCTCGAGCGCATGCCGCGCATCACCCGAGCGCAGAGCATGGACGTCCTCAGCTCGATGTCGACCATCACCGGCTATCAGGCGGCTCTGCTGGCCGCGCGGGCCTCGCCCCGCATGTTTCCCCTGCTGATGACCGCCGCCGGGACGCTGGCCGCGGCCCGCGTGCTGGTCCTAGGGGCGGGTGTGGCCGGCTTGCAGGCCATTGCGACCGCCCGGCGCCTCGGCGCCGTGGTTCAGGCCTATGACGTGCGCCCCGACGTTCGCGAGCAAGTCGAGAGCCTCGGCGCCACGTTCGTCTCGTTCGGTGGCGAGCACACTGGCGCCACCGCCGGTGGCTACGCCATCGAGCAATCCGAGGCCTTCTATGCCCGTGAGCGGGAAATGCTGGCCGATGCGCTGCGTGAGGTGGACGTTGCCATCACCACGGCGCTGGTGCTCGGACGACGCGCCCCGACGCTTATCACCGCCGCCGCCGTGGCCGGCATGCGCCCGGGATCGGTCATCGTCGACCTGGCCGCGGAGCGCGGGGGCAACTGCGAGCTGAGCGAGCCGGGTGAATCCGTGGTGCGCCACGGCGTGTCGATTGCCGCGCCGCTCGACCTGGCGTCGACCGCGCCGGTGCACGCGAGCCAGATGTACGCCCGCAACATATCGACGTTTCTGCGTCACATTGCATCTCCGGACGGGCTAGCGCTCGATGATCAGGACGAGATCTTTCGCGAGACCCTGGTGACCCCAACTGCTCTCGTTCCTCAGGAGGCGCCCGTCGACGCGGCTCCGGTAGCGGGAAGCTAGATGGAAGTCTTCATCCTTGCCCTCACGGTGTTCCTGCTCGCCGCGTTCATCGGGTTTGAAGTCATCACCAAGGTCCCGCCGACGCTCCACACGCCGCTCATGTCCGGCGCCAACGCGATTTCGGGAATCTCCATCGTCGGAGCGATCATCGCCGCCGGCGCGCAACAGACTACGCTGGCCGCCGCCCTGGGCGTGGCGGCGCTAATCCTGGCCACCGTGAACGTGGTGGGCGGATTCCTGGTCACGCACCGCATGCTCTCGATGTTCCGGTCGCGGAAGAAGTAGGGCGTGCCTGAAGGCGTCGTCAACGGCGCGTATCTGGTTGCCGCGACCCTCTTCATTCTCGGACTGCGCGGGCTGGCGTCCGTTCGCGGCGCGCGTCGGGGGAACGCCCTCAGCTCCCTGGGCATGCTCGTGGCCATCGTCGTGACCCTGCTCGACCACAAGATCATCGGATTCGAGCTTGTCGCGATTGGATTGGGCGTCGGCGCGGCGCTGGGCGCCGTCCTCGCCGTGCGGGTGCACATGACCGCCATGCCGCAGTTGGTGGCGGCGTTCAACGGATTCGGCGGCGGAGCGTCGGCGCTCGTCGCGGGCAGCGCCATCGCCTCCGGCACGGTGATGACGGCGGCGACGGAGTTGCAAGCCGTGGCGGCGGGCGCGATCAGCGGTCTCGTCGGTGCGCTGACCTTCGCCGGCAGCGCGGTGGCCTGGGGCAAGCTGCAGGAGGTCTTGCGCTGGCAGCCGGGTAACACGTCCCTCCACCACGGCATCAACGGGGCGCTGGCCGCGGGGACGCTTGCTCTCGTTGCCCTGGTCATGTTCGACGTCTCGATGCAATGGCCGTTTTGGGCGCTCGTGGCCGCCGCCGCAATATTGGGCGTGCGGCTCACCCTGCCGATCGGCGGCGCCGACATGCCGGTGGTGATCGCGCTGCTCAACTCGGCCTCCGGCCTGGCCGCCGCGGCCACCGGATTCGTCCTGAGCAACAACGTGCTGATCATCGGCGGCGCCCTGGTGGGCGCGTCGGGATTCATCCTCACCACGCTCATGAGCCGCGCCATGAACCGCTCGGTGCTCAGCGTGTTGTTCGGAACGCTCGGCCCCTCCGAAGGGGGTCCGGGTGACGAGATCTACGAGGGGCGGATCAAGCGGACGAGCCCCGAGGAGACCGCCCTGCTCCTAAGCGACGCTCGCAGCGTCATGTTCGTGCCCGGCTACGGCATGGCCGTGGCCCAGGCGCAACATGCCGTGCGGGACCTCTCGGCGGAGCTCGAGCGACGCGGCGTTGAGGTGAAGTTCGCCATCCACCCCGTCGCCGGCCGCATGCCGGGCCACATGAACGTGCTGCTTGCCGAAGCCGACGTGCCCTACGAGCAGCTCTTCGACCTGGAGCAACTGGCCGGGACTTTTGCGCAGACGGACGTGGCGCTGGTGATCGGCGCCAACGACGTCGTCAATCCGCTGGCCCGTGAAGATCCCACAAGCCCCATCTATGGCATGCCCATTCTCGATGTCGACAAGGCCCGCACCGTGGTCGTGATCAAGCGCAGCCTGAGTCCCGGCTTCGCGGGGATTCCGAACTCGCTGTTCGCCGCGCCCAACACGGCCATGCTCTTCGGCGACGGTGAGGACGCGGTGCGGGAGCTGATCGGCGAGCTGAAAGCGACCGGCTAGCGAAACCTACCCCGGCGCGGCCGCAACGCCCCACAGGCGCGCGGTGCCGTCGAAAGCGGCGCTGGCCACCAGGTCGCCGGCCGCGCTGAGCTGAACGCTCACGATCGGGGCGCCGTGCCCTTCGTGGACGTGCAGCGGCTCACCCGACGCCGTGTCCCACCAGCGCAGCGTGCCGCTGCGATGCCCGGAAACCAGCAACGCGGCAATGGGGCTGAACGCCACGGCCAACGTGCCGGACTCCGGGCTCTCGAGGCGCCGGATCGACGCGCCTTCCACGCCGTCCCACAGGATGACGGCGCCATCGTCGAGCGCTCCGGCGATCGGCCCGCCATTGTCGTGGATCGCGACCGCCCGCACGGGCACGCCATCGGACGGCAACTGGACCGGCGTCAGATTGGGGATGTCCCAGAGGTAGACGAGGCCATCGATGTCGGAGCTGACCAGCCGATCCCCTGTAGGGCCGAATTGCAGCTGATCCACCAGCGTTGCATGCGCGGACAGCGAGGTCACCAGGCTCCATGTGGCGGTGTGCCAAATCCGGACGATGCCGTCGCTCCAGCCGGTTGCCAGCAGGCCGCCGTCCGGGCTGAACGCGACGGCGCCGATGGTTGCCTGTGGCAGCGCCTCCGGCGCAAAGCTGTCGACCGCGGCGACGCTCGACGTGTCCCACATGCGAAGCGGCGGACCGTCCGCCGAGCCGCCGCTGACGAGCCGCGACCCGTCAGGACTGAAGGCCAGCGCGTGCGCCAATCCAGTGTGGTAGTCAATGGACCCGGCGGTGGACCCGCTCGGAAGCCCCACCAGCGCAATGATTCCCACGGGATGCGATGCCGCCAGGAGCGTTGCGTCGCCTCGCAACGCAATGCGGGTGGCGTCGCCATATGCGCCGAGTCGATGCCGCAGCAGCCCGTCAGGCAGGCTCCACAGCGCAACGGCCAAATGCCTCACCGCGCACGCCAAGAACGCGCCGTCGGCGGTGACCGCCAGCGAACCCCGACTCACGGCGCCGGCCCGGTCCTGCAGATCCAGGAGCACCGCGCTGGTCACCGCGTCCCACACGAGGACTCGCTCCGTGACGTCCGCGGCCGCGATCCACCTTCCATCCGGACCAAAGACCACGTCGTCCGCATCGAATCGGAGTCCGCTCAATGTGGTTTGGCGCGTCTGGCTCGCCAGGTCCCAAATGCCTACGGATCCGCCGGCCTCGGCAGCGGCCAGGAGTGTGCCGGCCGAATTGAACGCCAGCGCGCGAATCGGCCGTGTGGCGTCGCCGAAGGACGCCTCCGCCGTACCTTGCCGCACGTCCCAAATCGCGATGTTTCCATCGTCGCCGCCGGCGGCCAGCAACGGCCGCGCGGGATGGAAAGCCACGGCACGCGCGGCCGCCACCTCCGGCGCCAACTGCTGGACGGCAGCGCCATCGCTTCCTCGCCACACGCCGACCGACCCCGCGGCCTCGGTGGCGGCGACCAGGGCGCCGGCGGCGTCGATGGCCAAACTGGTGACCTCGGAGTCGAGCCGAGACGACCAGCGACGCATGCCGGTGGCGGCGTCCCAGGCGCTAAGCGTGCCGTCGGCGTGACCGCTGATCAGGACCCCGCCGCGGGCGACCAGCGCCGTGACCGCGGAACCGGTCGCAGCGTCGGCGCCGGTCGACCAGCGCCGAATCTCGCGGCCCGACTGGCTGTCGAAGACGCTGATCAGGCCAATGCTGGAGCCAACGGCAATCTCTCGTTCCGGCAGCGCCGCCACCGCCTGGGCCTTCCCCAATCCGACGCGGTGAAGTTGGGCCAGACGGGCCAGGTTGTCCGCACGTATCGGTTCGCGGACGCCGGGAAGAGCCCGACTGCCACGATCGAGCGGGAACCGCCCACCGGCATCCGCCACCCTCACTCCGGCTGGAGCCGGCGTCGGTGTCGCCGTCGTCGGCTCCGGCGTCGCTTGCGGGGCAGCAGTGGGCGAGACGGTCGGCGTCGCGGTCGGCTCGGCCGGGATCTCCGGGACCACCTCGCGGATGATGGTTCGCGTAACGGGAACCTCACGCACGACGTCGCGTGTCACGACGCGATCCACCGTGACCACCTTGACCACTTCCTGCGGCAGCAGGCGCTCCACCTGCACCAGCGGCTGCCGACGGGTAGCCAGCACGCCTATCGCCGCGGCCCCGGCGGCGGCAACGGCTCCACCCAGAGCCGTCGTGGAGACCGCGAGGAGCAGCTGACGGCGCGAAACGGCGCCTCCGGACGCCTCCCGCTGCCGACGCGGTCCGGCGCGAAACCGGTCGCTTGCGGGCGCCGGCGCCGCCGCGGCAAGCGCACGCTCCGTGGCCTGAATGTCCTCAATCCGCGCGCGCACCTCGTCGGCCGTCGGGGGCCGGGCGTCGGGATCCTTGGCCAGCAGGTGGAGCATCAGCTCCTCGACAACCGGCGGCACGTCGTCGCGATGCGACGCCAGTGGCGGCACGGACGCCCGCCGATGCAGGTCAAGCACCGCCAGTGGGGTGTCGGCGCGAAACGGCGGTACGCCGGTCAGCAGCTCGAACAACACGGTTCCCAGCGAGTACAGGTCGGCCTGGGCGGTGGCGCGGCGTCCGGCTGCGCGCTCGGGCGCGATGTAGGCCGTCGCGCCCGACGGGTCGAGCTCATGCTGCGGGGCCGTGCCGGCGTCGAGGATCTTGATCTGGCCGTGTTCGAGCTTGACGTTGTCCGGGGTCAGATTGCGGTGGGACAGCCCCTGCCCATGCATCGCCGCCAGGCCAGCCGCAATCGACTTCGTGATTTCGAGCGCTTCGGTCACATTGACCGGGCCGCGAGCTTCCAGGTATTGCCGCAGCGTCAGACCGCCGGCCAGCTCCATGACGACGCACCAGCGACCGTCGACGTCTTCGGCGCGGTGGACCTGCGCCACACAGGGATGCTCGATGCGCCGGGCACGCTCGGCCTCGCGCAACAGTTGCGCCATCAGCTCCCGACGCTGCGCCAGATGTTCGTGGACGACGAGCACCGCCACGTCGCCGCTGCCATCGGAACGGGCGGCGCGGAACACCGTGCCGCGTGGGCCGGCGCCAATGCTCACGCCGCGCTCGAGGCCCTCGAGCGGCGGCCAGGCGTCAATCACGCCAGTGCCAGGCGCGTTGGTATTGGGGAGTCACAAGTTCCGATTGTAAAGGCGGCTTCACCAGCCGCCACGAAATCGCGCGCGCTAGGAGAGCCGTCGGTACTGCGTAATGGCCACGGTCGAGAACAGCACCACCAGGCCGACGGTCCAGGCGGCGGCCTGCCACAGCGACGGCATGATCTCGCCGCCCTGCGACAGTCCTCGCAACAAGTCCACCGTCACCGTGATCGGATTGACGCTCGCGAAGGCTTCCAACCACCCCGGCATCGTGTGCACCGGCACGAACATCGAGCTCATGAACGTGAGCGGAAAGATCCACACAAACCCCGCCACCTGGGCTGTTTCGGTTTCGCGCACCGTCACGCCGATTGCCGCCGAGATCCACGAGAACGCCTGCCCGAAGATCACGAGGACGATTGGAACGGCGATGATCGCCGCCGCGTTCGCATTGAAGCGAAAGCCGATCGCATAGCCCACGCCGATCATCAGCAGCACCACGAAGACGTTGCGCACGGTATCGGCGAGGATGCGCCCCGCCATCACCGCGGACCGCGCCATGGGCAGCGAGCGATAGCGATCGACCATGCCGGACGACAGGTCCTCGGCCAGCCCCACCCCCGTCTGCACCGCGCCGAACACCACCGTCTGCACCAGGATTCCCGGCAGCAGAAAGTCGATGTAGTTGGCTGGCCCAACGTCAATGGCGCCGCCGAAGACATAGGTGAACAGCAGCACGAACATGACGGGATTGATGGTGGAAAACACCAGCAGCTCGGGCGACCGCACATAGCGAATGAGATTGCGCCGGGCCATGGCCAGCGTGTCGGCCAGAGCCCATCGCGCCTCGATGCGCAGCGCCGTCAGGGTGTCATGCACGGAACCGGCGTCCGTTCACGACGCGAGCGCTAATCTGCATGATCCCCACCGGCGGTATGGCCCGTCAGGGCGAGGAACACGTCGTCGAGTGAAGGCCGGCGAACTCCGATGTCGGAAATCCCCACGCCGGCCGCGTCCAGATCGCGGATGATGGCGGCCAGCATCGCTGCCCCACCCGCGACGGGCATGGTGACGGTGACGCCATCGTCGTCGATCCGCGCATCCCCGCTGCCGTGTCCCGCGATGACGCCGAGCGCGGTGTTGGCTTGCGCCGCGTCGGTGACAACGACGCTCAGGACGTCGCCGTGCGTGCTTTGCTTGAGTTCCTGGGCGGTCCCTTCGGCGATCACGCGGCCCACGTCCACGAGCGTGATTCGATCCGCCAGCTCATCCGCCTCTTCCAGATACTGCGTGGTCAGCAGCACGGTCGTGCCGTCCGACACGAGTTGCCGGATTACCGCCCAGAGCTCACGGCGAGCACGGGGATCGAGACCGGTGGTCGGCTCGTCGAGCAGCAGCACCTCCGGATCGGCTACCAAGCTCGCCGCCAGGTCGAGCCGGCGCCGCATGCCGCCGGAGTAAGTCTTGGAGCGGCGGTCGGCCGCTTCCGTCAAATCGAAGCGTTCAAGCAACTCCGCGGCGCGCCGCGCGGCGGTCGAGCGATCCAGGTGGTAAAGGCGTCCGACAAGCTCCAGGTTCTCACGGCCTGTCAGATATTCGTCGACCGCGGCGCTCTGGCCCGCCAGCCCAATCCTTGACCGCAGGTGCATAGCCTCCCGTGCAACGTCGAAACCAGCCACCCAGGCGCGTCCGCTGTCCGGCGGCAGCAGCGTGGTGAGAATGCGCACCAGCGTGGTCTTGCCGGCGCCGTTGGGCCCCAGCAGGCCATGAATGGTCCCCGCCGCGACGTCGAGGCTCACGTCGTCGAGGGCCTGGACCTTGCCGTAAGCCTTCGACATATTGCGCACCACGATGGCGTTGGGCCGTGCTCCGGCCTCCTCTTGACGCTGCGGCGCTTCGCGCACTTGGGCCAAGGCCCACCCTCCTAGATAGGGGCGCGCGCGGCGTCAGAGGCCGCGCGGGCATTCCCCATCTAGGTATAGCCGGGCGGCGGCCCGGCGCCAAGCGCTGTTTGCGCCGCGCCGACTATCCGTCCGTGACGCGGAAGTTGACCTGATGCCAGCCCTCGGCGCCGTTCGGCGCTGGGTTCTTGGGCCCCTTCGCCTGCAGCTCGCCGTCGGAGTCCGTCGCGCGCACCCGGATGAAGTGCGAGCCCGGCGTGAACTCGAACTCGCTCACCCACTGCACCCAGGTGTGCTTGCTGATCGGCGAGGAGAGCTTCGCTTCCTTCCACTCACCGTCGCCGTCAATCTGCACTTCGACCTTGCTAATGCCGCGGTTCTGCGCCCACGCAACGCCCGCAACCGCCTGCAGGCCCGGCGCGGTGTCGAACGAGAACGGCTTCGGCACGTCGATGCGGGATTGCGTCTTGATCGGGCCTTCCTTCGACCAGCCTCGCGGGATCCAGTAGCCGTCGAAGCCTTCCCAGGTGGTGAGCTCGATCTCCTGCAACCACTTGGTCGCGGAGACGTAGCCATAGAGACCCGAGACGACCAGGCGCGCCGGGAAGCCGTGCTTGAACGGCAGCGGCTCGCCGTTCATGCCGACGGCGACCAGAACCGGACGTCCGTCGAACGCCACCTCGCGCGGAAAGCCGGCCGAGAATCCGTCCACCGACCGGCCGACAATCTGGGTAGCCTCGTCCTTGATGCCGGCGCGATCGAGCACGTCGGCCAGCGGTATGCCCTGCCACTTGGCGTTGCCGATCAGACGGCCCCCAACCTCGTTGGACACGCAGCAGAGCGTGACGTAGTCCTCGTCGGTGGCCAGATCGAGCAGCTCGCGGTAGGTGAGGGAGTAGGGGCTGTCCACCAAGCCGGTGATCTTGAGCTCCCAATCCTCGACATCGACGCGCGGAATCGAGAACGCGGTGTCGATGCGGTAGAAATCTCGATTTGGCGTGACGAGCGGTGAGATGCCTCGCACGTCCAACATCGTCTCCGTCGGCAGCGATCCGGTGGCCGCCTCGACCTCGATCGGCGTGGGCGTGCCGGTAGCAGCGACGGTCGCTTCGGGCGGCGGCGCCTCGGTCGCGGCCGCCGTCGCCACGGGAGCCGGGGTTGTCAGCGGGGCCTGGGTGTCAGTCGGTGCGGCCGTCGC
The DNA here is from genome assembly GCA_026708035.1 of Chloroflexota bacterium. Classification (NCBI taxonomy): domain Bacteria; kingdom Bacillati; phylum Chloroflexota; species Chloroflexota bacterium. Next base: position 80,867 of record JAPOVQ010000011.1, read on the forward strand.
CACCGGCGCCGGTGTTGGCGCGGGCGTCTCGCTTGCGGTAGCCGTTGGCGCCGGCGTCGAAGCTGCCGCAGCTCGGCTGCGCACGGGCCGCAGGACGATGTCCTCGCGGCTCGCCACGGCGACCTTGGCGCCCTCGATCAGGTTGCGCCCGAGAACTCCGGTAACTACCGCGGCCAGCGCAACAACCGCGCCGCTGCCAAGAAAGACCCGGCGCTGTCGCTGGAACTGAAGGTCCGCTGCCTGGTCACCAGCCGTTGCCGCAACCGGGTTCGCGCGGGTGAACCACAAGAGCGCCACGATGGCCAGCCCCGCCGAGACTGCCGCCATGGCCACCCCGTGCGCCGGCGTTGACTGTGCGTCGAACCCATTGGCGAATCCGGCGAGCAATCCAAACGCCGCGAAGCCCGCCACGGCGATCGGTCGGGACCGGAGGGCAATGACCCCAAGAATGAATCCAAAGATTCCACTGAGCACGACCAGGAAGATGACCAACGCCAGCTTGTCGCTGGTGCCGAACACGCTGATGGCGAACTCCTCCATCGCGCGCGGGCTCAGGTCCACAATCCGGCCGCTCATTGATACGAGGAGCGACGGCAAGCCGCCGAAGATCCCGGCGTAGAGTTCGCTCACGCCCACGGCCAGCAACGCGGCCAGCAGCCCCGCCAGGCCGCCGCGTCCCCAGTAGCTCAACATGCGGGAGAACCTCCCGCCGCTCTCGTCAGCCATTCCTATCTCCTATGCAACAAGCTCTCTCGACCATTGATACGTGTACGGAGCCGGGACGGTTGCCGAATCTGCAAAAGACTTGCGTAGTCCCGGTAGAAGTGACCATCGGCGTCATCCTCGCCCTGCGGCCGCACCGGCGCGACCATGCCCCATTCTATGGCGCGCAAGGCTGGATTTAGCGAGCGCCGGTGCCGTTTCTCACGGTAGTCGCCGCGTGTCTCACCCCGCGCGTTAGCAGGCGGCGGCAGCGGCAGACGCCGGCAGACCGGTCGGCGCGCGCGTTGACACCGGCAGGCGTGTTTGGCACGGTCGCAACCCGCGGCCAGACAAAGATCGGGGACTCCTGTGTGGACGGCTGAAATCAACTACGCGGCCATGATCGTGGCGGCCCTTGTGCCGATCGCGGTGGGCTTCAACTGGTATTCGGTGCGGGTGTTTGGCGGTGCGTGGATGCGCCTGATCGGCAAGACCCAGGAGCAGATCGAGGCCGAGGGGAACATGGTGCGAGCGTTGGTGGTGAGCAACGTCGGCGCCCTGGTCACCTCCTACCTGCTCGCGCAGATCGTGGCATTCACCGGCGCGCAAGGCTTCGGCGAGGGCTTCGTGATCGGCATCTGGGGCGCGATCGGCCTGGTGGCCACGGCCTTTGCCTCGTCCTACGTCTATGAGAACCGGCCCCGGAATCTCTACCTGATCAACGTGGGATATCACGTGGTGACGCTGCCGATCATGGCCGGCATCCTGAGCGTTTGGAGCTAGGCGCAGGACGGCGCCCTCGCCCTCTCCGATTTGCGGACAATAGCTCGGACTTGTAGGGGCGTCCCTTGTGGGCGCCCGCTCGGCCGGTGCACCGGGCAGCCACGAGGGCTGCCTCTACAGTGGTTGACGGCCTTGGGCATAGATTCTGTAGGGGGCGTCCCTTGTGGGCGCCCGCCCGGCCGGTGCACCGGGCAGCCACGAGGACTGCCTCTACAGTGGTTCAAGGCCTTGGGCATAGATTCTGTAGGGGCGTCCCGTGTGGGCGCCCGCTCGGCCGGTGCACCGGGCAGCCACGGGGCTGCCTCTACAGTGGTTGACGGCCTTGGGCATAGATTCTGTAGGGGCGTCCCTTGTGGGCGCCCGTTCGGCCGGCGAACCGGGCAGGCACAAGAGCTGCCCTTACAGCGAATGAAGGGTCTGCAGTGACCCCATCAGGACAGCGAGAATGGGCGCGAAGGTGCCAGCCACCGATGCCGGCGATGCCTCATCCAAGCCAAACAGCGCCGAGATGGCCGGTGCCTGCATGAGCACCGACCGCGACGCCGCGCGCGTTCTTGTCACCGGCGGCGGCGGGCAGCTGGCGAGCTATCTGGCCCAGCAGCTCCCCGCTCGATCTACGGTCGCGCTGACGCGCGCCGAGCTCGACGTCACCGACGCCACGGCGGTTGAGCGGGCGTTCGCGGAACATGCGCCGGCGGTCGTCATCAACACCGCCGCGTTCAACCACGTGGACATGGCCGAGACGGAGTTCGGTCGCGCGTTCGACGTCAACGCCCAAGGCCCATTGAACCTGGCTCGGGCCTGCGCGGCGGCCAACGCCACGCTGGTCCACGTGAGCACCGACTACGTCTTCGGCGGCCAGTCGGCGCGAGAGCCGCTCTCGGAGGACGCCCTGCCGGCGCCCCTGAGCGTTTACGGCGCGTCCAAGCTGGCCGGTGAGCACCTGGTTCGCGGCACGGGCGTCCGGCACTTGATCGTGCGCACCTGCGGGCTCTATGGCTCACGCGGCTCTGCGGTCAAGGGCAGCAACTTTGTTCGCACAATGCTGCGGCTGGCGCGGGAAGGCCGCGACCTCCGCGTCGTCAACGATCAGCACTGCACGCCGTCGTATGCGCGGGACGTGGCGGTGGCGATCGTCGATCTGATCGAGGCCGACGCCCGCGGCACTTTCCACGTGGTCAACGACGGCGCGTGCGCCTGGTTCGAGTTCGCGCGGGAGATCTTCGCCGCCGCCGGCCTTCAACCGTCACTCACGGCGGTGCCGACGGCCGAATATCCAACGCCGGCGCGGCGCCCCCCGTACTCCGTGCTGGACACCGAGCGCATGGTCGCCGCGCGCGGGCGTCCGCTGCGGGACTGGCGCGCCGCCGTCCGCGCCTACCTGGCTGAGCTGGGGGAATTGGACGGCGCCGAGCGTTAGCCCCTAGCCCGCCTTCGCGCCATGAAGTGCGGGCTGTCGTCGTCCAGCAGCGCCGCGGCTTCCATGATGGTCTCGGAGAGCGTCGGGTGCGGGTGCACGCTCAGGGCCAGGTCGTCGGCCGTCGCCCCCATTTCAATGGCGTGGACGCACTCGCCAATCAGGTCGCCGGCGCCCCGTCCCACGATACCGGCGCCGAGCACCAGCCGCGTGCGCGGCTCGACGATGAGTTGCGTCAGCCCCTCGTTGCCGCCCAGCATGGCCGCGCGTCCCGAGGCCAGCCACGGGAAGCGGCTGACGTCCACCTCCAGGCCGCGCGCGACGGCTTCGTCTTCGGTGACACCGCACCAGGCGATTTCCGGATCGGTGAATACCACGGCGGGAATCGCCTGCGCGTCGAATGCCGAAGCCTTGCCCGCGATCGCCTCCGCGGCCACGTGACCCTCGTGCGTCGCCTTGTGCGCCAGCATCGGCTCGCCCGCCACGTCGCCGACGGCAAGAATCGTCGGCTCGGCCGTCCGCTGCTGCGCATCGGTCTGGATGAATCCCCTGGCATCGACCTGAACGGCCGTGTGCTCCAGGCCCAGGTCGCCGCTGTTGGGCGTCCGCCCCACCGCCACCAGCACGCGATCGAATACGCGCCGCGGCTGCTCCACCGACGGCCCGCTGAGCTCCACCTCGACCTGATCCGCCTTAGGCCGCAAGGCAGAAACGCGCGTGTCGAGCAAGACCTCGTGCAGCACGGCGTCCATGCGCGCCGCCAGCGGCTTCACCAATGCCCGGTCGACTCCGGGCAATAGCCCGGGCGTCATCTCGACCAGCGTCACCTGGGACCCGAGCGCCGCGTAAACCGATCCCAGCTCGAGGCCGATGTAGCCGCCGCCGACAACGAGCAGCGTGGGCGGCGCCTCGTCGACGGCCAGCGCGGCGGTCGAGTCCATGACGAGCGGCGAATCGCTGCGAAGACTCTCGGGCGCCGCGGGCGACGATCCGGTGGCAACGATCGCCGCGTCGAACTCGATCACCTGCGGCTGTTCGCCCGCAACCTCGAGCGAACGTGCGTCGCGGAATCGGGCGCGCCCTTGCACGTGCCTCACCCGTCGGGCTCGCGTGAGGCTGGCGAGGCCGCGCGTCTGCTTGACCACCACCTCATCCTTCCACGCGCGCAGGCGGTCCAGGTCCACACGCGGCGCGTCGAATTTCAGCCCCATGGCATCCGCATCGCTGGCCGCCCGCATTACCTCCGCCGCGTGCAGCAGGGCCTTGGAAGGTATGCAGCCGCGATAGAGGCACACACCGCCGGGAAGCGCTTCCGGGTCGATCAGCGTCACGGCGAATCCCAGCTTGGCCGCGCGGAATGCCGCGGGATAGCCTCCGGGTCCGGCGCCGATCACCACGACGTGCCGACGGCCGTCGGAGCCCGTCACGGCGCCCGAGAGTGTGTCAACACGTGGGCGTCGTCCGCAACTAGTGATCCGCTCCCGTTCATGGTTCGACAAGCTCTGGGCGAACGGGCTGTAGATTCCGTACTGTCACTGTGATCACGCGCCTAGGACTCCATCGCCAGCGTCGTCGGCCGCTGGAGTGCATCGACAATCCAAGACAGGAAGCGCGCCCCGTCCGCGCCGTCGAGCGCCCGGTGATCGAACGACAGCGAGAGCGGCAGCATGAGCCGCGTTTGCATGGCGTCATTCTGGAGCGTCGGGCGTGGAACGGCGCGGCCGACGCCCAGAATGCCCACCTCGGGCGGGTTCACAATCGGGGTGAAGAATCCGGTTCCCAGCCCACCGAGGTTGCTGATGGTGAACGTCGCGCCCTGCATCTCGTCAGGCGTCAGCTTGCCGGCGCGGGCCCGCTCGGCAATGTCGGTCAGCTCGGCCGCGATCTCGATCACGCCTTTCGTATCCACGTCGCGGACCACCGGAACCAGCAGTCCGCGCTCGGTATCGGCTGCCACGCCCAAGTGGTAGTAGCCCTTCCGCACGATCTCGCCGGCGGCAAGGTCCAGGCTGGCATTGACTTCGGGGTGCGCCTTCAGCGCCGCCGCAACCACCGGCAGGATGAAGGCCGTGATCGTGAGCTTGGCGCCCTGGGCGGCCGCACGCTCCTTGTTTTCGGCGCGCAGCGCCTCGACATCGGTCACGTCGGCCTCTTGGAACAGCGTGACGTGCGGAATCGTGGTCCACGACCCAGTCAGATTGTCGGCAAGCGTCCGCCGCAGACGGCTCAGTCGCACGCGCTCGATGGGTCCCCATTGGGCAAAGTCGGGCAGCGGCATCACGATGTCCGGCGCGGGCGCCGACGGGCGGCGACGCGCATGCGCCTTGACGTCATCCATGGAGATCCGTCCGCCAGGACCTGAGCCCTCGACCTGGCGCACGTCCACGCCGATTTCCCGCGCGAAGATGCGCACCGACGGCGCGGCAGCCACCGGTCGGCCGTCGGCATCGGATTCCGCGTCTGTAAAGGGCCGTGCAACGTGGACGTCCGGGCCGACGCCTGCCGTCGTCGAATCAACGCTCGCGCGGCGCGGCGCAGCCTCGGCGCCGTCCGGCGCGCCGTCGGCGCTTGGCCCGGGCGCCTCGTCGACCTGAGGCTGAGCCTCGGAGCCAGCCGCGGCCGGCGGCGTCTCCGCGCCGTCAGATTCCAGCGTGAGAACCGGCTGGCCCACCGCAATCGTGTCGCCCGACTTCACGTGGATGCCGGTTATGGTGCCGGCGGCGTCCGTGGGCACCTCCAGCGTCGCCTTCTCGCTCTCGATCTCGATCACCGAGTCGCCGGCGTCCACGGCCTGGCCCACGCTCACCAGCACGCTCAGCACATCGGCTTCTTCGATTCCCTCGCCGAGGTCCGGCAAGCGCAGATCGACGCTCATGGCAGGCGCCGCACCTCGCCTGCACCCAGGTCTGTCGCTCGCATCAGCTCAGCCGCGGGTTGGGTTTCTCGGCGTCGATGTTCAGGTCCTCGATCGCCTCGGACACCAGCTCAGCGTCAATCCGACTCTCCTGCGCCAGCGCGTGCAGCGTCGCCAGGGTCACGAAGCGTGCATCGACCTCGAAGAAATCGCGCAAGGCCGCGCGCGTATCGCTGCGTCCGAAGCCGTCGGTGCCCAGCGCCACCAGCCGCCCCGGAACCCACTTCGCAATCAGGTCCGGCAGGGTCTTCATGTAGTCGGTGGCGGCCACGACCACCTCCGGCGCATCCGCCAGGCAGGTCGCCACATATGACGTGCGCGGCGTCCGGTCGGGATGCAGCATGTTCCATCGGTCCGCGTCCAGCGCCTCGCGGCGCAGCTGCGTATAGCTCGTCACCGACCACACGTCCGCCGCCACGCCATAGCGTGCCGCCAACATCTCTTGCGCCTCGAGGACCTCGTTGAGGATCGCGCCGCTTCCCAGCAAGGTGGCGCGCGGTTGGCCGGGTGCCGCATCGGCGGCGCGCAGGCGGTACATGCCCTTGAGAATGCCTTCCCGCACGCCCGCATCCGTCGGCAGACTCGGGTGCGGATAGGCCTCGTTGCCGAGGGTGAGGTAGTAGAACACGTCCTCATCCTGCTCGTGCATGCGGCGGATGCCCTCGCGGATGATGACCGAGATTTCATAGGCAAACGCGGGATCGTAGGCCAGACACGTCGGCACAACGGAAAACAACAGATGGCTGTGGCCGTCCTGGTGCTGTAAGCCCTCACCCGCCAGCGTCGTCCGGCCGGCGGTGGCGCCCAACAAGAATCCGCGCGTCCTCGCGTCGGCCGCGGCCCACACAAGATCGCCGACGCGCTGAAAGCCGAACATCGAGTAGTAGATGAAGAACGGCAACGTAGCGACGCCGTAGGTCGCGTGGGAGGTCCCGGCGGCGATGAACGAACTCATCGCCCCAGCCTCGGCGATTCCCTCCTCCAGGATTTGGCCGTCGGTGGCCTCCTTGTAGTAGAGGAGCGACGCCGAATCGACCGGCTCGTAGAGCTGCCCCACGGCCGAGTAGATGCCGACCTGGCGGAAGAGCGCCTCCATGCCGAAGGTGCGGGCTTCGTCGGGCACGATGGGAACGACGCGGGGACCCAGCGCCGGATCGCGCAGCAGCTTGGACAGCATGCGCACGAACGCCATGGTCGTGGTGGCGGGCCGCTCGCTCCCGGCCTCGAACTCGGCAAACACATCGGCCGGAGGCGTTGAGATCTGGCTCTTCTCCGCGCTGCGCATGGGCATGAATCCGCCGAGCTCTTCGCGCCGAACCGTGAGATAGCGGACTTCGCGACTCTCGGGCCCCGGGCGGTAGAGCGGGGCGCGACCGACGTCCTCATCGGAAATTGGAATCTTGAATCGATCGCGGAACGTCAGCAGCTCATCCTCGTTCAGCTGCTTCTGCTGATGCGTCACGTTGCGGCCTTCGCCGGCCTCGCCGAGCCCGTAGCCTTTGATCGTGCGCGCCAGCACGACCGTCGGGGCGCCCTGGTGTCGCACGGCGGCGTTGAAGGCCGCGTAGACCTTGCGCGCGTCATGCCCCCCGAGGTTCATGCGCACCAGCTCGTCGTCGCTGCGGTCGGCGACCATCGCCAGCAGCCGTTCGTCCACCCCGTAGAAGTTTTCGCGGATGTAGGCCCCGCCGGCCACGCTGTACTTCTGAAATTCACCGTCGACGATCTGGCCCGCACGGCGCGTGAGCAATCCGTCGTGGTCGTTGGCGAACAGCTCGTCCCAATCGCGGCCCCAGAGGACCTTGATCACGTTCCACCCGGCGCCGCGAAACAGCCCTTCCAATTCCTGCACGATGTTTCCGTTGCCGCGGACCGGGCCGTCCAGTCGCTGCAGGTTGCAGTTGACCACCCAGGTGAGGTTGTCCAGGTACTCGCGCCCAGCGAGGGAAATCGCCGCGATGGTCTCCGGCGCGTCGGCTTCGCCGTCGCCCACGAACGCCCACACCCGCTGGTCGGAGGGCTGCTTCAGCCCCCGATCCTCCAGGTAGCGCATGAACCGCGCCTGGTAGATCGACATCAGCGGACCCAAGCCCATGGACACGGTGGGGAACTGCCAGAAATCGGGCATCAGCCAGGGATGCGGGTATGACGAGACGCCGCCGCTGGGCATGAGCTCACGCCGAAAGTCGTGAAGCTGCTCGGCGGTCAGGCGACCTTCGAGATACGCCCGTGCATAGATGCCGGGCGCCGCGTGGCCCTGGAAATAGATGATGTCCGGCCCCTCGGGGTGATCCGGCCCGCGAAAGAAGTGGTTGAAGCCGACCTCATAGAGCGTGGCCGCCGACGCGTAGGTGGAAATATGCCCGCCGATACCGTCCGCCTCGCGGTTGGCGGCCACGACCATGGCCATCGCATTCCAGCGAATGATGCTGCGGATCTGCCACTCGAGCGCCTCGTCGCCGGGATAGGCCGGCTCGCGCTCCGGCGGAATGGAGTTCGCATAGGGCGTGCGCGCGGTGACCGGCAGCACGCCGCCGGCCCGCTGCGCGTGAATCTGCAGCTCCCGCAGCAACTCACGCACGCGCTCGTTGCCGGAAAGCCGCCGCACGTCATGCAGCGCGTCCAGCCAGTCTCGCGTTTCGACCGCGTCGGCCCCCTGACCGCCGTTCAAGGCGCCGTCGCGGTGGGTGTCTAGCTGTGCCATGGGCTCCGCCTAGAGACTACGCAAGGGTAGTACGCCCGGCGCTGGGCGCTTCAGTGGCCGCCGGACGGCCGGGATTGGCCAGGCGTCGCCTGTGGTCGTTGCGCTCTGACGGGGCGCCACCGGCGGGACGAGCGTGCCGCGCCGGTTCTCGCCCTTCATCCCAGGCGCGCGCGGTTCATGGACGCGGCGAGGGCTTGGCGACCGGCGTGGTACGAGCTGCGCACCAGCGGGCCGGATTCCACGTGGACGAACCCCAGCGCTCGGGCTTCTTCGGCGATATCCACGAACTCGTCGGGGTGATAGAAGCGCTCCACCGGCAGGTGCTTGCGCGTCGGCTGGAGGTATTGCCCCACGGTGAGCAGCTCGCAGCGGTTCGCCACCAGGTCGGCAAGCGTCGCGCGCAGCTCGTCGCGCGTTTCGCCAAGCCCGACCATCACCCCCGACTTGGTCGCCACGTCCGGCGCCAGGTCGGCCGCTCGGCGAATCAACTCCAGCGTGCGCTCGTAGCGCGCCTTGGGTCGCACGCGGCCATAGAGGCGCGGCACCGTCTCGGTGTTGTGGTTGAGCACCACCGGCCGCGCCTCCATCACCGTCGCCAGCGCGTCCCAGTCGCCCATGAAGTCGGGAATGAGCACCTCAACCTGGCACGAGGGACGCACCCGGCGCACGGCGCGAATGCAGTCGGCGAAGACGCTCGCTCCGCCGTCGGGCACGTCGTCGCGGTTGACCGACGTGATCACGCAATAGTCGAGTCCCATGCGCTCCACGGCCGCCGCCAGGCGCAGCGGCTCCAGCGGATCGAGCGCACCGGGGCGGCCCGACGTGACGGCGCAAAAGCCGCAGGCGCGCGTGCAGGTGTCGCCCAGGATCATGAAAGTAGCGTGGCCGTCGTTCCAGCACTCGCCGATGTTGGGGCAGCGGGCCTCCTCGCAGACGGTGTGCAGCGACTGCGTGCGCATCAGCCGCTTGAGGCCCGTGAAGCGGTCGCCGGTCGGCGCGCGCACCTTGAGCCACGCGGGCTTGGGGTACCGGGGCCGGACCTTAGTGGCCATTGGCGAGGGCCATCTCTGAGTCGGCATCCCGCACGACGACGTCAAATGTTTGGGCGAAGGCGGTGATGAACGCCTCCTTGGCGGCTTCGTGGTCCGGCGCTGCCCCACAGTAGCGCTCCACGGACGTTATGCCGGCGTCATGGATGCCGCAGGGCACGATGGCCTCGAAGGCCGACAGGTCGGGCGCAAGGTTGAGCGATATGCCGTGCATGCTCACGCCGCCGCGGACGTGGACGCCCAGCGCGGCGATCTTGTCGTTACCCACCCACACGCCGGGCAGCTTCTTTCGAGGTGCGGCGGGCACGCCGAGGGCAGCCAGGGTGGTCACCAGCGTTTGCTCCAGGCCGCGAACGAAACTGATGGGGTAGATGCCGCGGCGGCGCAGGTCCAGGATCGGATAGGCCACCAGCTGTCCCGGTCCGTGGTAGGTCACGTCGCCGCCGCGTTCCACGTCCACGACCTCGATCCCCTGCGCCGCCAGCCGCTCCGGCGACGCCAAAAGGTTCGCCGGGTCGCTGCGGCGGCCGCAGGTGTACACCGGCGGATGCTCCAGCAGCGCCAGGGCCTCGGCCGCCGTGCCCGCGCGAACATCGTCGGCGCGCGTCTGCTGCCACGCCCACGCATCGCGATAGGCCACCCGGCCCGCCCGGTGCACATCGACGGAGGCAGTCACCATGGCCCGAGCGTACCCATCAGGGCTGACCGATCCAAGCTGCGCCGAGGTCTCGGACTTCGGCTCGGGAACCGGGCGGGCGCTAGATCCCCGCCAGCTGCGCGAATTGCAGCTCGGTCGGCTCGGCGCAGCAGAACCAGGCTTCGGTGAGCCGCGGTCGCGCCGCCGCGCGCTCGGCGTCGATGGGAATCCCATGCGCTCGACCCTCGGCGGCCGCTCCGGCGGCATCGAGCGCAAGCGCCCGCACCGCGGCGTAGGACGACGCAATCTCCGTGTCCGCATCGGCAAGGGCCGCCACCAGCGCCCCAATCTCCGCTTGCAGCGCGTCGACCGCCGGATCGGCCGCCCGCCACGCATAGCTCAGTTGCGCCTCGTCGTACGGCCCCAGGTAGCGTTGCATGTCGGGCAGATCGAGCAGCAGCGACCCCTTTGGCAGCAGCAGCCGAATGCTGTACTGCACCGGATCGACGTTGCCCACCAGGTCGTGCCGCGCGACGAAATCGAGAATGTCCAGCACGTCGGCGAACGACGTCCACGGCGTGAATGGCAGCCAGGAGGGCCGCGTCTCGATGCCGTGGCGTCGTAGCAGGGCGATCGCCTGCCCGGCCTCGGCGGCCACGTGGCCTTTGTCCAGGCGCCCCAGGATCGTGTCGTTGAGCGACTCGAACGCCGAGATGACGAACAGGCATCCGGCGTCGGCGAACTCCGGCCACACGTGGGCGTGCTCCAGGATATGCTCGACCTTGGTGGTGCAGTCGAACGTGAGGTCCGGGAACCGCTGGTGCATGGCCCGCACCACCTTGCGCGAGTGGCGCCAGCCGTTGAGGAAGTCTGGATCGCCGAAGGTGATGTGCCGAGCGCCCGCATCGACCAGCCGCCCAATGTCGTCCAGCACCGTGTCGGCGCCGACGATGCGAATGCGACCGTCGTAGACCACCGGCACCGGACAATGGCGGCACTTGTGCACGCAGCCGTGGCTCGCCTCGACATAGCCCGCCAGACGCTCTTCGCCGTCGACGGCAAGGCGCGCGTAGCGGTCGATCGGCGGGAGCAGCTCGCGCGCCGGGGCGTGAAAGCCGTGCTTGGTGAGCTGGATGATGTCGGTCGAAAGAGTTGCCTGCCCATTCGCGCTCGATAGCGCGTCCACCCAGGCCACCAGCTCCGGCTCGTACTCGCCGGCGAGCGCCCGGTCCATCGGATGGCTTGGGTCCAGCGCCGGCGCCATTTCGCCGTAGAGGCCATAGAAACAAACTGGAACGTCAGGGTGCGTCCGGCGCGCCGCCTGCGCGGCGCTCACCGCGATGCGCATGGCCGTGTGCATCGGAACCGAGAACGCCAGCGCGTCGACGGCGTCGAGGGCGTCTGGGTCCCACATCTCGACGGCCAAGTCCAGCGCGCGCACCTCGTGTCCCGCCGCCTGCAGCGCCGCGGCCGGCGAGGCCGCATGCACCGGCTGGTGCCCCAGCTCGTAGGTCGAGACGATCAAGACCCGCATCAACATCCCGCCTCGGGACTCTCCGTTCCGGGCCGCCGCCGGGGCGCCCGGTTTGGATCGATCTCAACCTCAAGCTTCGCATGCGCGCGCCGCAGCGCCGACTCGACCGCCGCCGGCGTCTCACCCCGCGCAAACATGAATCCAAGATAGCGGTCGCCCTCGGGCAGCGGTTCGACCCAGCCGCCCGGCGCGATCGTGATTTCCAATCCCACGATGCCGGAAACGTCCAGCGCCGCCTCGCGTCCGCCCACCTCGACCAACACGCCGGCGCGGGAAATGGGCAGCATCATCACGCCCGACGCGGCATGCGCGGCGGTGGTGTCTCGCAATGGCAGATCAAGCGCATGCCGCAGGATGAGCGACTCCAGCGACACCCCCAGCCCGAATCGCAGCGATCGCGCGCAGAGGCCGCCGATAGACCGCGCAGCAACCTCGATCACCGCCACCGCGTCGCCGTCCACACGTACTTCGGCGTGCACCGGACCTTCGGTGAGACCCAGCCCCGCGACGGCCGCACTGGTCACGTCCTCGACCGCACGCTGAACCTCACCGGGTAGGCGAGATGGTGTTATGTAAAGCGTTTCTTCGAAATAGGGGCCATCGAGGGGATCCGGCTTGTCGAAGACGGCCAGCGTATGCGGCGTCCCCCTTCGCAACAGCCCCTCCACCGCCACCTCCACGCCGGGCGCGAATCGCTCGATCAGCAACGGCGCAGGCAGGTCCTCATCGGACCCCGCCAACATCCGCTGGATTCGCGCCGCCGCAGCGCTGGCTTCCGCTGGAGTGTCGGCCCGGATCACCCCTTGGCTGCCCGACAGTCCCACGGGTTTGATTACCACCGGGAAGCCGAGCTCCGCCGCCGCGGCCGCCGGGTCCGCATCACCGTCAACGAGCGAAAACGCCGGCTGGGGCACGCCGGCCTGCGCCAGCCGCCGTCGCATGGCGGCCTTGTCCCGCGTGAGCGCCGTGGCCGCGGGCGGACTGTGCGCCAGCCCCAATCGCTCGGCGGCAAGCGCGGCCGCCCCGACTCCCGCATCATCCACCGGGACGATGGCATTGAGCGGCGCCTCGTCGGCAAACTCGACGATGGCGTCCGCCGCGATCTCGGGACGGTGCAGCGGCAGCTCGATCACGCGCGATCCAATCACGTCGTCCAGCGCGTGACGTTGCTCGGCGCCAACGACGACCTCGACGCCAAGCTCCCGCGCGGCTTCGAGAAAGTCGGCCGCGCGGTACGCCCGCGTCGGCAGCAGTAGGAGAACCCGGCGCATCGTCCTATGATGAACCACGAACGGACGACGCGCCGCACGCCCGCTGGATGGGGAGCATGACCCTGGAACACGAGACTGAAGTCTTCATCAGCGACGCCGCGCGCGACTTGGTGCTCGATTTTCGCGCGCGCTCCGACCGGCCGGACAGGGACGACCTGGCCATGTGGATCGAGGTCACCGGAATCTCGGGGACCGGTTTCAGCTACGACATGTACTTGAAGAGCTCGCAGGACGCGGCACCCGACGATGCAGTCGTAGAAGTCGCCGCCGGGCTCAACGTCGTCGTCCGCGCCGGGAGTACCGACCAGCTCGACGGCGCCACGATCGACTATCGCTCCGCCCCGAACGGCGGTGGCCTATTCGTCGACAATCCCAACACGCCGAGCCCGGTCGCCGGACCGGCGGCCCGCGATGTCCCCGCGCCACAGCTCAGCGGTGCAGTGGCGGATCAGGTCGCGCAGATTCTCGAGCAGCAGATCAATCCCGCCATCGCCGCGCACGGGGGGCATGCCGAGCTCGTCTCCGTCGAGGACGGCGCGGCGTACCTACGCCTGAGCGGCGGATGCCAGGGGTGCGGCATGGCGTCCGTCACCCTGACGCAGGGCATCGAGGTGGCCATTCGCGAGGCCGTCCCCGAAGTCACGCGGGTGATTGACGTGACCGACCACGCCTCGGGCACCAATCCCTACTTCGAGGCGTCGAAGAAGTAGGTCGGCGCGGCTGCTAGTCGGCCCTCTCGAACGTGCGGTCGCTCGAAGCTGCGCTCCGTCCCGGATGCGGCACGAACGGCACGCCCTTGAGCCTGAGCCGCAGCGCCTGCCAGTAGATCGCCGCGGTTACGCGCGCCGTCATGAACGGATAGCGAACCAGCGCGCCGGTGAGCGCACGGGCCGTCATGGGTCGGCGGCAGAGCGAAAGGTCAGCTTCAAAGAGTGGCGCCGAGGCCCGGATCGCCACCATGCGCACGTCGAGATCCACGCCCGGCGCCGTCGCCGACAGGCGGTACTCCATATCCATGGTCATGAAGGGCGATACGTGCAGGGCCTTTGAGAATTCGGCTCGGAGCTTGTCACCCTCGCCAGCCGGCTCCACGACGTAGGCGTGACGCTCGCCCCACGGCGTGTTCGTGACCTCGGCCACCAACGCCTCGACTCGCTCGCCGCCGGGCGTGAAGCAGTAGTAGACGCTGATCGGATTGAAAACATAGCCGAAGTAGCGCAGGTGGGTTAGCAGGCGAATAGGTCCCTCGGGCCGGCGACCAGTCACCTCGTGGACGCGTCGGCGCACGGATTCGTCCAGCGGCAGCGCCGGATCGCCGAAGTGATCGGCTCGGCGAAACCACGCCAGCGCCGGACGCCGCGCCGACCAGAGCCAGTGCCCGTCGAACACTCCGGGCAGCTCCGCCAGATCGAGGTAGACCATGAAGAGCGGAAATCGAAACTCGTGCGCGACCGGTCGTCGCCGCCGGTGCGTGACGACGCCCGTGTAGAGGCCACTCGCGCCGCTCATGGGCCGGCCTCGATCGCCCGCGCCACACGCAGGCCGCTCACGACGCCGTCCTCGTGGAAGCCATAGCGCCAGTAGGCGCCCGCATACCAGGTCCGGCGCCGGCCGTTCACCTCGGTCCACCGGCGCTGAGCGGCAATCGCCGCGCGGTTGAGAACCGGGTGGTGGTAGGTCATGCGGGCAATCACGGCCGCCTCGTCAATGCGCTCGTCCTGGTTGAGCGTGACGCAGAAGGTCTCGGGCGCGTCCAATCGCTGCAGGCGGTTCATGTTGTACGTCGTCGCCACCCGCTGCCCGCCGTCCGGGGCAATGTAGGAGTTCCACGCGGCCCAGACGCGGCGCCGCCGGGGAAGCAGGCTCGTATCGGTATGCAGCACGACGCTGTTGGCCTGGTAGTCGATGGCCCCAAGGACCGCGCGTTCCTCGGGGCTGGGATCGTCGAGCATCCGCAGCGCCTGATCGCTATGGGTCGCGAGCACCACCTGGTCGAATCGGGCGACATGCCCGCCGGCAACGGTGACGTCGACGTGGTCGTCCGCTCGCCGCACGCGGGTCACGGGCGCGCGGACATGGATTCGATCGCGAAATGGCCGAGCCAACGCCTCGACGTACTCGCGCGCGCCGCCGGTGATTGCCGACCAGCGCGGCTTGCCCCGGATTCCCAGCAGTCCGTGGTTGTGGAAGAACCGCACAAACGCTTCAACTGGGATCTGGCCGAAGCGCGCGGGGTCAGTTGACCAGATGGCGGCGCCCATCGGCACCAGATAGAGCTCACGGAAAACACGGGAGAAGTCCGCGCCTTCCAGGTATTCGTCCAGCGTGAGTCGCTCGTCGGCCTCCAGCAGCTTGGGCGCCTGGCGATTGAAACGCAGGTAGTCGCGCACCAGCCGCAAGAACGCGGGGCGCGCCAGGTTGCGGCGCTGGGCGAACACGGCATTCAACGACGCCCCGCTGTACTCGATGCCCGTGCGATCGCAGCGCACGGAGAAGCTCATCTCGGACGGCTGCGTCGGGACGCGGAGGTCGTCCAGGATGCGCAGGAATTCGGGATAGGTACGGTCGTTGAAAACTACGAATCCGGTGTCGACCGCATAGGTGCGGCCGCCGCTGGACACGTCAATCGTGCGGGAGTGGCCGCCTGTTTCGTCGCCCGCCTCGAAGACCGTGACGTCATCGTGTGCATGCAGTTGGCGCGCCGCGACGAGACCCGACACCCCGGCGCCGATGACGGCGATTCTCATGGGCTGCGGCGCCTTGCGTCAGCGCCCTGGCTCGGCGGTCGCTCGTGGGCGGTCATGTTGCGTTCAACGCACTAGGCGTGCCGCTGCGCGTGGGCTTTCGCAACCGTCTCGGGAGCAAGCAGATGATGCGCCACCACCCACTCTTGTCCCCCGCGATAGGCAAACAGCTCCTCGCAGGCGATGAAGAAGAGCCGCCACCGCATCAACCAGAGACTCGCCGCATCGTTGCCGTACGCGCCCCGGAAGAGTTCGTGGATCTGTGGGCGGCGGCTGTCGAGGTTTCTCAGCCACGCGTGCAACGTCCGGGCGTAGTGCCGTCCGTTCACGACCCAGCGATCGACGGTGCGCACCGCCGGAGCGGATTCATCGAAGAGGTCGAGGCTGGGCATCGTCCCACCGCTGAAGAACCAGCGCGCCATCCAGCCGTCCTCGGGCTCGAAGGCGTAGGCGTGCCGCACGTGGCTGAACACGTGCACGAAGATGCGGCCGCCGGCGTCAAGCCGCGCGGCCATTTTCGCCAGCAATGCGCCGTGATCGCGGATGTGCTCCAGCATCTCGATGCTGACGATCCGGTCGAAACGACCGGGAATGTCATCCGCCGCGGCATTGGCATGGATCACTTCCAGGTTGCCCAAGCCACGCGCCTGCGCCTCGACGACGATGTGGTCGCGCTGGGTGCGTGAGTTGGTGACGGCGGTGATCGTCGACCTCGGGTAGCGCTGCGCGGCCCACAGGGCAAGGGAACCCCAGCCGCACCCCAGATCGAGCACGCGCTGGCCGTCGGCGAGATCGGCGCGCTGCGCGCACAGCTCCAGCATGGCGTCCTCCGCGTCCGCCAGCGTCTCGACACCCGCAGGCCAGAGGCAGCTGCTGTACTTCAGCCTGGGACCAAGAATCGCTCGAAAGAACTCGGTCGGCACTTCGTAGTGCTGCCGGTTGGCAGCGTCCGTCGCAACGGCCGTTGGTCCGCCCCGCATGGCGTGGAAGCGCTCCTGGGGTTTGCCGCGGTTCAGCGCTCGCAGCCGTCGCCGCAGGGCAAATCGCACGCCCAGGCGCAAAACGCCGTCGGGAACGATCCCCCGCGCCGCCAGCCGCTCGAACCAGGCCGATTGGCTATCCACGTCGTCCCAGGAAGGGGATGCGCGGGAAGAACGCCGGCGTGGACTCCACGTACTCGCGATAGCCCGGCTTGGCCTCGATCATGCTGCGCTCGAGCAGCGTCACGCCCGACACCCGCGCCAGCAGCACCGTCATCACGAGCGGGCCGATCAGCGTCCACCACGCGCCGGCGGCCAGACCCAGGCAGCCAAAGCCCCACCACACCACGGCGTCGCCGAAGTAGTTTGGGTGCCGCGTCAGCCCCCAGAATCCGGCTGACAGCACGCGGCCTCGATTGGCTGGATTGGCTTTGAACCGCGCCAGCTGCAGGTCGCCGCCCGCCTCGAAGGCGAAGCCGATGGCCCAGAGCGCGATGGCGGCCACGTCCCAGGCAGTCGGCAGGGACGGCTCCGGCGCCGCCAGCGCCGCCAGCAGCGGCAACGCGACCACCCACATCACCACGCCCTGGAGCAGGAAGACGGTGAAATAGCTGCGCCACCAGAAGGCGCTTCCGGCGTTGGCGCGGAACTTCTGATAGCGCGGATCCTCGGGTTTGCCATGGTTGCGCCACCCGATGTGCCCCGCCAGGCGCAGGCCCCACACCGCCACCAGCACCAGCAGCAGCGCGCTGCGTCCGGCATCGCCCGAGCCGAGCCACGCGGCGAGCGCCCCGGTCACGATGAATCCCAGTCCCCAAAATACGTCCACGATGGACGCATCCCGCAGCAGCAGGCTCAGCAGCCACACCACGGTCATGAAAACGCCGATGGCCGCGGCGGTGTAGCCCAGGAGTCCGGGATCGGCCATCAGCTTGATTGCTTCAGAGTCCGTCGAACCGGGAGATCATGCACCGGCGCTAGCCGCCGATCTGAAACATCTCGACCTTTTGCACGTCCGGTCCGTGGCCGTCGTCGCTGATCATGCCCGCGCGCGCCTCGGAGTAGCGGTCGCGGCGGACCTGCCAGACGCCGCCGATCAGCTCGCGCAGCTCCGCGTCCGTGGCGCCCTCGCGCATGGGCGTCCGCAGGTCGGTGCCGCCGAACGCGAACAGGCACGTCAGCAGGTGCCCGTCGGTTGACAGCCGCGCGCGCGTGCAGGCCCCGCAGAAGGGCTTACTCACCGACGCGATGACGCCGATCTCCCCGCCGCCGTCGCGATAGCGGAACCGATTGGCAACCTCGCCCGGGTAATTGGGCGGCAGTGGCTCCAGCGGGAACTCGGCCCCGATGCGCTCCACGATCTCGTCGGCCGTGACGACCTCGTCCAGCTTCCACTGGTTGAGGTTTCCCACGTCCATGTACTCGATGAACCGCACCGTATGCCCAGTTCCGTGATAGTGGCGCGCCAGGTCGACGATGGTGTGGTCGTTCACGCCTCGCACGACCACGCAGTTCAACTTGATGGGCGAGAGGCCGACGCGCTCGGCGGCCGCGATGCCTTCCAGCGTCGCGTCGACGCCGTAGCCCCGCCCGTTCATCGCCCGAAACACCTCGTCGTCCAGGCTGTCCAGGCTCACCGTCACCCGCTGCAAGCCGGCGTCGGCCAGGGCCTCGGCGTGCCGCCCGAGCAGGTGGGCGTTGGTCGTGAGCGCCAGGTCGTCGACCGGCAGGGCCGCCAGCATCGACACCAGGTTCGGCAGGTCCGCCCGCAGCAACGGCTCGCCGCCGGTCAGGCGAAGCTTTTGCACGCCAAGCTCGACGAACAGCCCCGACAGCCTCGCGATCTCCTCGAACGTGAGGATCTGGGACTTGGGCAAGAACGTGTAGTGCTCACCGTAGACCTCGGCCGGCATGCAGTAGGGACAGCGGAAATTGCACCGGTCCGTCACCGAGATGCGCAGGTCGCGCATGTGGCGGCCAAGTGTGTCGACGGGCGCGGTGGCGATGGCGGCAGGCACGCGGGGCGTGAATCTCCAGGTCGTCTTCACCCTGAGTTTACGCAGTGGGCGGCCCGAATCCGCGTCAGGTACCGTGAGCGACCAGACACTCATCGAGGGCGCGCACCATGCCACTACGCGATGTGTCCGAGGTCGAGACGGTCGCGGGCGACTTCAACGACGGCCTGGACCACCCCGAAGGCGTCACCTGGGGCCCCGACGGGCAGCTCTACGCCGGCGGCGAGGCGGGCCAGATCTATCGCGTGGACCCCGACAGTGGGGCCATCACCCAGATCGCGCAGCACGAGGGCTTCCTGGGCGGCGTGGCCTGCGACGCCGAGGCGAACGTCTACGTCTGCGCCGCGTATGGCGGCGCGGTCGTGCGCGCCGGCGCTGACGGCAGCGTCACCGAGATCACCCGCGGCACCGCCGACCGGCCCATGGAAACGCCCAACTATCCCTGCTTCCACCCCTCCGGCGACCTCTATGTCTCCGACTCGGGCGAATGGGACCACGACACCGGGCGGATCTACCGCGTGCGGCCCGACGGCTCGACGGACCTGGTGAGCGAGGCGCCGCGATTCTTCGCCAACGGCATGTGCGTCGACGCCGCGGGCGAGTGGCTCTACGTGGTCGAGTCCCAGATGCCCGGCGTCAGCCGCCTGCGCGTGCTCGCCGACGGAACCCTGGGCGAGCGCCAGGTCGTGGCCACCCTCCCCGGCGACGTGCCGGACGGCGTGCAGTTCGACGTCGAGGGCACGCTGTACATCACGCTCTACACCCCCAGCCGCATCTACCGCCTCGAGCCCGAGGGACGCATCCAGGTCCTCGTCGACGACCCCAACCACACGCAGCTCTCCTCGCCCACCAACATCGTCTTCGGCGGCCCCGACCTCACCGACCTCTTCACCGCCAACCTCGGCCGCTGGCACCTCAACCGCCTGCGCATGGCCGTCCCAGGCATCCCGCTGGCGTATCCTCCGCCGATCGGGCAATAGAGAGGTCCCGCCCGAGCCCCTTCCCCCTGACAGGGGGAAGGCTGGGATGGAGGTCCTGTACTGACGCTGAGCCGGGACGGCTCTGCATGAACAAATAGACACGTTTCCGCCTACCCACCGCCCATCACACCCTAGGCATCCAGCGTAGGCCGAGCACCCGCTCCCAGTCTGGTCGGATTGGAGTGAAACAATAGATACGTTCCACTAGAATGCAATAGGAATTTCATTTCAACTGGGCGGGCATGCTTCCGGCCAACCGGATCGCCGCTGAGCGGCGACACGACGAATGACCCCCACGGTCGAGCGTCCCAACAGAGACGCGCTTCAGCAGGCGCTCGACATCTATCGGGACGCTATGCGTCCCTTCATCGTCAGAACGTTGCGGCAGGTTCAAGGCCAACAGGTCGAAGACCTCATCGCCAATTCCCTGCACTACAACCAGGCCGACCGCTTTCGGCAGAACCTGCACGAGCACGACGGGAGCCTCGAAGCCGCCATCGACATCGGTGACTTCCCGAACATCATCGGCCGCAACTGGCGGGACGCATTCAGCCGCCAGTTTCCAGGCGACAACAGCGTTCAGAGCACGGCCTGGCTCATCAAGGGCTCACGTGACAAGGCGGCGCATCCGGCCCCGCGTGACCTGGACACCGAGTACGCGCGTGTTCACCTCTTCCACATCGCCGAAGTCCTCGGGTTGATCAATAGGCCCAATGAAAAGCGTGAGGTCGAACGGATCAGGGACCGGTTGCTTGCCGCGGATGCCCCCGGCGAGGCGCCCAGGGAGCAACCGGCCAAGCCCACGGCGGCTAGAGACGGGCGCCGCGAACTGCCAGCAACCTCACCCCCTGGCGCCAGGTCATCAAACCCAGTCCCGATGTCTCCCAGGGCACATTCCGGCAAGCCGAATTCGCGGCAGATCTTCAGCAGGTTCATGACGGACGCGCCAGCGCCACCGAATACGGCAACCCCGTCGATTTCTTCAATCACACCTACATCACCCCCGGCCTTCGCACACTGCTGGTCAGCACCCTGCAGCGGCTTGCCGGCAGCGGCGGCGATCCGGTCATCCAAACCAAGACCGGATTCGGTGGCGGGAAAACGCACAGCCTGATCGCCCTCTATCACCTTGTGAACCACGCTGGCGCCCTGCTCAACCCGTCATCCCAGGCCGGACCGCAGCGCACCAGCGCCGAGTTGGGCGAAATCATGCGCGAAGCGGGCCTGGAATCGGACGCCGAGTTTCAGGCCAGCGTCGCCGTCCTTGACGGCACGCATCTGTCGCCCACCGACACCACCGCCACCGAAGAAAAAGGGGACCCACTGAACACCCTCTGGGGTCAGATGGCGTATCAGCTCGGCGGCCAGGACGCTTACGAGATCGTCGGCCCGGCGTCGCGCAAGGGCGTTGCGCCGGGCGGCGCTCAACTGGATGAGCTCTTCAAGTACGTGGGGCCATGCGTGGTCCTCATCGACGAGCTCGTCGCCTACGTGCGAAACGCGGGCGCCGCCCAGGACAACATCTACACATTCGTTCAGGCGTTGACCCAAGCGGCGCGACGCAACGACGGCGTGGTGCTCGTGATTACCTTGCCCGACAGCCACGCCGAAGCGGGTGGCGTTGGCGGCGCAGAGGCGTTGGAGCGACTCGAGCGTCTGCTCGGGCGCATTGAAGCCGTTTGGAAACCGCTCGAAGTCAACGAGGCGTTCGAGGTTGTGCGCAGGCGGCTCTTCGACGAAGTCGCTGACTACGCCGAACGCGACCGTACGTGCGAAGCGTTTGCCGCAATGTACAGCCGCTCGCACAGCGACTTCCCCCGTGAGGCCGCCGAGCAGCGCTATTTGGATCGGCTAAAGGCCTGCTACCCCATTCACCCGGAAATCTTCGACCGCCTCTACGAGGATTGGTCGTCGATCCAGCGTTTCCAGCGCACGCGCGGCGTGCTACGGATGCTGGCGGTTTGCGTCAGCCGCATCTATCTGGACGACGACCGTCAGCCCCTGATTCAACCCGCCAGCCTGCCGCTCAGCGATCCCGCGCTGGCTGACGAATTCGTCAAGCTGCTCAGCGAACAGTGGCAGTCCGTGCTGTCGGAGGTCGACAGCGACGATTCGCGCACTGACGATATCGATCAGGGTCTCCAGAGGTTCGCCGACGTTGGTGGCGCCGCCCGCCGCATAGCCCGCACGATCTTCTTGGGCAGCGCGCCCAGCGGCGCCGTCAAAGGCATCGATGAACGGCGGATTCGCCTGGGCGTCGTGCAGCCAGGGCAGGGCGTGTCGGTCTACAACGAGGCCCTCGGCCGCATGAGCGGCGGCCTCTATTACCTGTATGCAAGCGAAGGACGCCACTACTTCCACGCCGAGGAGAACCTCAACAAGGTTGCCGCGGACCGCCGGGACGGACTCCATGCCTCTGAGGTCGACGCGCGCATCGTTCACGAGTTGCAGGAAGCCGTCGGACGCCGCTCGGACGTCCTAGTCTGCCCGCGGGACACGGCCGACGTGCCCGAAGCCCAGCACGTCCGCTTGGTCATCCTGCCGCCTGACGCCTCGCGCCCGACTCGCGCCACCGAGCACGACGATGCCAATGACCTGGCCCTAGAGATCCTCCAGCAGCGCGGCGACGCCGCTCGAGTGCGCCGCAACACCTTTCTCTTTCTCGCGGCGCGACGTGACGAAATCCGGGACCTTAGGAACAAGGTAAGCGACTACCTGGCCTGGCACTCCATCGTGAGTGGAGCAGCCAGCATTGAGAACCTTTCAGGCGATCGTCGGACGCAGGCCCACGGCAGCTTGCGCGACGCCGAACGCGCCGTTCGCGGCGCGCTGGTCCAGGCTTACCGCCAGGCACTGGCCCCGGTTCAGGACGATCCGCAACGCGCGGAATACCGGCTGTCCGTGGCCGAAGTCAACGCCGTGGATGCCGACGGCGCAATCGTGGACGCCGCCTTCCGTCGCTTTCGCGACGACGAAACGCTGGTCGAAACCATCTCGCCCACGGCGCTCGCCAGCCTGCTGCGGCAATACGTCTGGCGCAACGGCGCCAACCCGCGGGACCACATCAGCGTCGATGCCCTCTGGGACATGCTTACCAGCAACGTCTACATGCACCGCCTGCGCAATCGCACCGTGCTGGATCGCGCAATCGCCCAAGGTGTGTCGGAGGGCGCGTTTGGCCACGCCAGCGGGTACCAGGCAGACGGTTATCAAAACTTCCGCTTCGGCGAGCCGCAGAACGAACCCCTGTTCGGTGCCGTCGCCGAACGCGACCCGGGTCTGCTGGTCAGCCCCGAGATGGCGAGACTGGTGAAAGACGAGCCGCCGCCGCCCGACGTTGAGCCAGCC
This sequence comes from Chloroflexota bacterium, assembly GCA_026708035.1. Lineage (NCBI taxonomy): Bacteria > Bacillati > Chloroflexota > Chloroflexota bacterium. The sequence goes on from JAPOVQ010000011.1 coordinate 103,945, forward strand.
CCGCCGGATGGAGGGAACACGGACGGCACCGGGACCGGAACCGGCACGGGTACAGGTACGGGAGTTGTAACACCGCCGGTAGTCGATCCCCCACCGCGCGGCCCCAGACGAATAGTTGCCGTCAAATCGATTCAGGACGCGATTTCACTGGATGACATCGACCGCCTGCGCGACGACATCATCGAGAACCTACGCCACGACGGCGGACGGGTGACCATCGAGATCAAGGTCATCGCTGAAAACCCCGACGGCTTCTCCGAGGGTACTGCCCGCGCAGTCCGGGAGAACAGCTCCCAGCTCGGGCTCCAGTACCAGCCGGATGACCAGGGTGGTGACCTATTCGTACCATCCTCCCCCGTTCGGGAGACCTGAGGCTTGACCGCTAACCCCGCACCACGCCGCAAGCTGATCGAGGTCGATCTACCGCTAGCCGCCATAAACAAAGAGTCGGCGCGAGAAAAGTCGCTGCGAAATGGGCATCCGTCCACGCTGCACCAGTATTGGGCGCGCCGGCCTCTCGCTGCCTGCCGAGCGGTGATCTTTGCCAGCTTGGTCGACGACCCGGAAGACTGCACCGAGGAATTCCCGACCAAAGAGGCGCAGCAGGCCGAGCGGCAGCGGCTGCACGCATTGATCGAGCGGCTGGTGATCTGGGAAAACGTGCAGCCGGACAGCCAGGACGGCGTGCTCGACGAGGCGCGCCGCGAGATCGCGCGCTCGCTGGCGCGGGATCGGGGCGAGCCCGCACCAACGGAACCCGACGCGGTGCTGTCTTACCTAAGCGAACACGCGCCGCCGCTGCATGATCCATTCGCCGGCAGCGGCTCGATCCCCCTGGAAGCCCAGCGACTTGGGCTACGTGCGATCGCTTCCGACCTCAATCCCCTGGCCGTGCTCATAAACAAGGCCCTTGTCGAGACTCCACCAAAATTCAGAGATCAGACACCGATCAATCCAGACGCAGACGCACTAGGAATGACGGTCGGCAAGGGGCGAAATCCGCGTCGGGTTGCCTGGCGCGGGGCGGCGGGGTTGGCCGACGATATCCGGTACTACGGGCGCTGGATGCGGGACGAAACCTACACGCGCATGGGTCACCAATATCCAAAGGCGAGCTTGCCGAACGGATCTGAAGCTACCGTGATCGCCTGGCTCTGGGCTCGCACCATCCCCTGCCCCAACCCTGCCTGTGGCGTGCGAATGCCGCTGCTTCGCACGTTTCAATTGTCGACAAAGAAGGGCGATCGTCACTGGATTCGACCGCTGATGGACCGCGCGGCAAAGTCCATCAGATTCGTCGTCCAGGATCACGATGAGGGCGTTCCGAAGGCTGGTACCGTCGACAACGCGAGCGTCGTATGCGTGGCTTGCCGGAGCGCTGTCCCGCTTACCTACGTGCGCCAACGTGCGCGATCCGGCGATTTGGGCGAGCAGATGACGGCCATCGTGGCCGAGGGCCACCGCAAGCGCATTTACCTATCGCCAGTCGACGAGCACATTGATCCAGCGATGAACGCCCGATCTAGCTGGCGCCCCACGCAACCGATGCCTGACACTCCGACTTTGGTTAGCGGGCGCGGCTACGGATTCACCCATTGGCATCAGCTATTCACTGAGCGTCAGCTAACCACAATCACAGCCTTTAGCCAGATCCTGTCACGATGGCGCATTGAAGTCGATCAACTTGGTGTAGAACGTGCCTATTCCGACGCCGTGACAACAGGTCTCGCGCTAGCACTTAGCCGATGCATTAACCTGTGGTCAAGCTTTACAAGCTGGATGAACGATCGCGGTGCATTGCGTGAGACATTTCCGCGGCAAGCGATCCCTATGGTCTGGGATTACGCGGAGGCTAATCCATTCAGCACATCCGGCGGTAATTTCATGTCGTCAGTCGATCGAGTCGCGGCAGTAGTCCAGAGATGCCCAGCGCTACATGAGGCCCTAGTCATGCAAGACGATGCCGCATCAAGTTCGAAAACTGAGTATAGTATCAATCTAACTGACCCGCCCTATTATGACAATATTGACTATGCCGACCTGTCCGATTTCTTTTACGTATGGTTGCGCCCAATTCTACGAGATATCCACCCGGAGCTTTTCGCCGGAATCCTGACTCCCAAGACAGAGGAGATGGTGGCAATTCCAGCGCGATTCAAGGATCCACACCAACGATTCGAGAATCTATTGGGCCAGGCATTGCGCGTAATTCGCAAACGTGGCGGCGACCAATTCCCCACATGCATATTCTACGCCTACAAGCAGCAGGAGGAGGAACGCCAAGGCCGCGCTTCCACTGGTTGGGAAACCATGCTAAACGCCATGATCCAGGCCGACTTTCAGGTTGTTGGCACTTGGCCAGTCCGCACCGAGAGCCCGGGAAGAATCCTTGCACGACGCACGAATGCGCTCTCTTCCTCCATTGTGATTGCCGCCCGTCCTCGTTCGGCGGACGCGCCTACCGCCTCTCGCCGCCAGTTTCTGGACGAACTCGAGCGTGACTTGCCCGCTGCTCTCGACCAGCTAACCCGCGAGGGACATATCGCACCGACGGATCTGGCGCAGGCGGCCATCGGCCCGGGCATGCAGGTCTATTCGCGTTATCGGCGTGTGGAGACAATCAGCGGCGAGCCGGTAACGATTCGAGAAGCGCTGGCGGCTATCAACCAGGTCATCGACAACTACGAGGAACGGCAAGAGGGTGAGTTGGACGCCGAGACGCGCTTCTGCCTGCGCTGGCTGCGGCAGCACGGCCACAAATCAGGCAGCTACGGAGATGCGGAGGTCCTGTCGCAAGCTAGCAACGTAGTAGTAGGAGACCTAGCCGCCGACGACCTGCTGACGGCGTCACGCGGAGTTGTGCGTCTGTTATCGCTAGATGACTACCAGGAGGATCGGCCCTGGACGCGCGGCGACATTTCGGCCTGGGAAGGCTGCCACCGCATGGCCTGGCACATGAACCGTGAAGCCGGCGAGCTTTTTGTGGGGGCAGCCCGAGTGGTCCAGGCGATGGGTATTGCCGCAGAGGCCGCCGAAAGGCTGGCGCGCCTGCTCTACAGCCACTACGACCGAGCCGGCGACTCCGCCAACGCACACGTCTTCAACACTCTCGTCACAGGCTGGCCGCAGATCCTCGACGAAGCGCGGCAGCTGGCCGCGGAGCCGTCTCAAGTCGCGCTCGACCTGTAGAGAGACTGGCGATGCGTGAGGCGGACGCGGGACAGCCCGGCGATGCGCGCGGCGAATTGACGCCGTTTGCCGCGAAGTATCGATTGGAGCGGGAACTACGTCCGTTCACCCGCGATGAGGTGCGGCGGCTGCCGCGCGACCGCTCTGGGCTGTATGCCCTCTGGCTGGCGGCCGAGACCGAGGGCGGACACGAGCGCCTATATCTGGGCATGTCTACTACGTGCGTAAGGCGGCGGCTCTTGGACCATCTCAGCAACGAAACGAATCCTGAGTTGCGGCGCGAGTTGCGGTTGTTTGGCGACCGCGTGGAGTTCTCGGCGGTATTCACCACCGGCGATCGCGAGACACGTGAATTGGAGTCGGCGCTGCTTCGTGACTGGCGGCCGGACACGAACCGGTGGATCCCGGCGCAATAGGCAACGTCTGCTGCAATGACCTGCCGCTCTTGGTGTCGTATCCTTGAGATGTCCTGATTGATCGCGGGGAGCTGGGGTAACGCCCGGCTGAGAGGGCGACCTAAAGCGTCGCCGACCCGTGGAACCTGATCTGGGTAATGCCAGCGCAGGGACGTTCACCGCGTTTGCTGCCGCAGGTTCCACGGAATCTGCGGTCTTTTTGTTGATGGCGGTGAACGAATGCCCCGGGCGACCCTGGCCCTCCAGGTGCTGCCGCTAAACGCGCCCGACGCGCTGGCGGCCGTCGACGCGGCGATCGCGGTGATCCAGGACAGCGGCGTCTCGCACGAGGTCGGTCCCATGGAGACCACCATCGAGGGCGACTCGCTGCGCGAGCTGCTCGACGTCGCCGCGCGGGCGCACGACGCCGCCGTGACGCTGGCCGACGGCCCCGTGCAGACGAACATCCGCATGATCGAAAGCCCGGCGGGCATCGCATCCATGCATGAGAAGACGGCGCCGTTTCGCGATGGGGCAGGCGAATGAAACGGCTCCGCCGCCAAGTGCGCGACTTTGCACCGGCGCTGCTCTTGATCGCCGGCCTGCTGGCGGTTTGGGAAGTCGTGTCCCGGGCCGTGGAGATGCCGGACTGGCTGCTCCCGGCGCCCTCGGACATCGGCGCGTCGTTCGGCGAGGCCGCGCCCCTGCTCGGTCCGCACGTCGCGGCCACCGTCACCGCCGCCGCCGCGGGCTACGCCCTGGCCCTGGCGTCGGCCGTCGTGCTGGCGGCGGCGATCGATCGCTGGGGCCTGGCCCGCCGCGCAATCTACCCGCTGCTGGTGACCTCGCAGACCATTCCGACGTTCGCGCTGGCTCCGCTGCTGGCCATTTGGTTTGGGTTCGGCCTGCTGCCCAAGGTGCTGGTTGTGGCGCTGGTGTGCTTCTTCCCGATCGTGGTGGCGACGGTTGGCGGGCTGCGGGCCGCCGACAAGGAGATGCTCGATCTCGTGCGCGGCATGGGGGCCAGCGACCGGCAGCTGTTCGTCAAAGTGCGCCTGCCCGCAGCCGTGCCGTCGGTGATCTCCGGCATGAAGATCGCCGCCACCTACAGCGTCATCGGCGCCGTCATCGCCGAGTGGACTGGGGCCAGCCAGGGGCTGGGACTCTATCTGCTGCGGGCGTCAAACTCGTTTCAGACCGACCAGGTATTTGCCGTGATTGCCGTCATCGCGTTGCTGAGCATCGCGCTGTTCGGTTGCGTTGAGCTTGTGGGCCGCACCGTCGCACCGTGGACGGCGGCCAAGGAGGAGACCGCACGATGATGATTTCGCGACGCCGGATATTGGGTTTGATGCTCGGGGCCGCCGCCGTGCCGCTGGTGGCCGCCTGCGGCGAGGAGGCCAAGGAGCCGGCATCGGTCACGCTGATGCTGGACTGGGTCCCCAACACCAATCACACGGGGATCTACGTCGCCCGTGATTTCGGCTTCTATGACGACGAAAACCTGCAAGTCTCGATCGTCGAGCCCGGCGTGTCGGGCGTGGCGCAGGCCGTGGCGGGCGGGGCCGCCGAGTTCGGCATCAGCTTCCAGGAAGAGGTGACGCTGGCGCGCTCGGAGGACGTGCCGCTGGTGTCGGTGGCGGCCATCATTCAGCACAACACGTCGGGCTTCGCCTCGCCGGCGGACCGCAAGATTCGCCGCCCGCGCGACTTCGCGGGGAAGAAGTACGGCGCCTTTGGATGGGGTCCCGAGCGGCAGGTGTTGACGGCGCTGATGCAGTGCGACGGCGGCGATTTCAACCAGATTGAGTTCGTGGACATCGGGGCCGTCGACTACTTCGTTGCGTGGGAGCGCGGCGACGTGGACTTCGTGTGGATCTTCGAGGCCTGGGACGGCATTCGCGCCCAGCTGCAGGGATTCGAGCTCGACTACATCCGCCTGACCGACCTCGACTGCATCCCGGACTACTACACGCCGGTGCTCGCGACCAGCGAGGCGATGATCGCCGAGAACCCGGACGTCGTGCAGCGCTTCGTGCGCGCCACGGCCCGCGGCTACGAGTTGGCCATTGATGAGCCTTCGCGCGGTGCGGACACGCTGATCAAGGCCGTGGACGGCATCGACGCGGACCTCGTGCGCGCCAGCCAGGATTGGCTCAGCCCACGCTACGCGGAAGACGTTGACACGTGGGGCTGGCAGACGCGCGACACCTGGCAGGGCTACGCCAACTGGCTGGTGAATTACGACCTGCTCGCGCGCACGATCAATCCCGCCAACGCCTTCGATAACTCGTTCATCGAGAACGCCTGAGGCCGCGGGGGGTCGTTTGCCATTCCCGGAAACGCTAAGCATGTCCGGGAGAAGCGTTGCGAGATTCGGGGCTGGCTGCGGCCTGGATTTCCGCCTTTGGAGACCCTTGCACAGATGGTCGATATCCCACGCCCAAGCCTCGGATCACCCTCACCCTAACCCTCTCCCATCGAGGGAGAGGGGACCGGACCTGCGCTTCAATCTCCCCGGAAGGGATTGCGCAAGGGGCACCGTTCGCGGGAATGGCGAAGGCCTGAATTCCGGCTTTCGCCGCAATGACGAAGGATTGCTCACGGGTTTTCGGGGGACGACGTGAGCGCACCGTCCGGCGGCGCCGCAGCGACTCCGGCCGTGGCGCTGCGCGGCGTTCAGGCGACGTATGTCGAGCATGGCTTGCACGTCGAGGCGCTGCATGACGTCAACCTGACCGTCGCGCGGGGCGAGTTCGTGTCGGTGATCGGACCCAGCGGCTGCGGCAAGAGCACCATGCTCAACCTCATCGCGGGCATTGACCGCCCGAGCACCGGTGAGATTGCTGTCAACGGCCGCTCCGCAATCGGCCGCACGGGCCTGGTGGCGCACATGCCCCAGCGCGACTTGCTGCTGCCCTGGCGGACCACGCTGCAAAACGCCGTGCTCGGACCGGAGCTGCGCGGCGAACCGGACCGCGAGGCGCGGGCCCTGGCGCAGCTGGATCGGTTCGGCCTGGAGGGCTTTGCCGACGCCTACCCGCACATGCTCTCCGGCGGCATGCGGCAGCGCGCGGCCATGCTGCGCACGATCCTGCTGGACCGCGACACCCTGCTGCTCGACGAGCCGTTCGGCGCGCTGGACGCCCTGACACGCGGCGAAATGCAGGAGTGGCTGCTGGGCATCTGGACCGAGCTGGCCAAGACGATCCTGTTCGTCACCCACGACGTCGAGGAGGCGATCTTTCTGTCCGACCGCGTGTACGTGATGACCCGCCGCCCCGGCACGATGAAGCTGGTGCTGGCGATAGATCTGCCGCGGCCGCGCGAACGTGAGATGACCACCTCGCCGCCGTTCGTGGACGCCAAGCGCACGCTGCTCCACGCGCTGCTGGCCGAGACGCAGGGGTAGTCCGGGGCCGGCCTCGCGTGCTCGTCGAGTCCCTTCTCCCCTTGCGGGAGAAGGACAGGATGAGGGGTCAATAGCCTCGAAAAGGTCCGCGTAGCGGGGATTTGCTGCCGCATGAGGCGATTCGCCTGACACCCTCACCCTAACCCTCTCCCATCAAGGGAGAGGGAATCCGAACACCGACCATGAGAGCTAGTAACGGGCGCCACTCTCTCGCATTCGAACCTCACCAGACCGGTCCAGACCCAGTCATTGCGCCGAAGCGACAGGCCCCCGTTGCGGCGTCCACCGGCGCTCTCTATGCTCCGGTCGGCAACCGACCCACACCTCGATGGAGCCTCAGATGGCGCAAGTCTCAGCCGACCGACGGATCCCCGGATACCCCAACGACCCCGTGCGCGAGAAGCTCGAGCTCAAGCTCAGGACCTATGAGTACGAGTTCCCGTTCAACTACCCCAACGTCGACGTCGATCGCGTCTGGATTGGCGGCGAGCGGCACGGCATGGAGCTGTTCCCGATCAAGACGACCGACGGCTCCACGGCATCGACCCAGACGCCATCCGACTGGATCGTGATCCACGAGGACGAGCCCATGGTGCGGGTGGCCGTCATGGGCAGCGCCTGCACGCCGCCGGGATCGATTCTGCTCGAAGCCGACCCGATTCCCGGATTTCGGCACGACGGCGAGGTCGAACACGCGCTGCCGGTGCGCTATCGCATCGACAACCTCTGGGGCATGCACCTGCGCGCCGACATGCTGGAGCAGGGCGGTCGCTCGGAAGCGCTGCCCATCGCCGGCATGAGCTGCGCTGTGATTGAGATCCCGCCGTCCAAGACCGTGCGCGTCGCCGGCCTCGGGGCAATTCCGGCCTGGGCGAGCGACTCCTGGCCCGACGACACGCACTACTCGATCCGCTACATCCGCACCACCGTCGCCGAGGGCTACGCGATCTAGGAGCCCCGAGGCCTTGCCCGGAGACCCTCCTCTCCCTTGACGAAGCCCATGGGCAACCGCGAATCCTTGTAGGGGCAGCCCTTGTGGCTGCCCGAGTCACCGGCGTCGCGGGCGCCCACAAGGGACGCCCCTACAGGATCACGACCCGCGAGACGGTCAGCCGGTCGACGTTCGCGCCGCCTATCCCGGCGGGCTGAAGGTCGGCGGGTTGACGTGGTGGTCCACGCGCGGGCACATCTCGCGCGCGGCGAACTCCTCGGCGAACTCGACGATGTTGTTCACCGACTCCTCGAAAATCCGCCGGCCCTTGTCGGCGGTCGCGAGGGTGGGCGTGCCCTGCGTGCCGTCGGTGGTGTAGGTGCTGGTCCAGCTATCCATCCGCACCGGGCCGGTGGCCCACAGGTCCACCCAGTGGTACTTGGACTTGCGCTGGTTGGTTTCGGTGATCTGGTCCTTGGCGAGGTCCATGTACACCATGTCGGGATCGAAGAAGAGCGCCAGCGAGGTCTCGGCCTCGCCGGCGTGGGCGCAGCCGCCGGGAAACTCGGACTCGCGCCAGGTCGCCATGAAGTCGGGGTCGGCGGCCATGAAGTGCCACCACCCGCCGATGCCCACCCAGGCGTCGCTCTCGAGCATGGCGCGCCGCGCGGCCAGCTCCAGCGGATTGATATTGGACCCATGGCCGTTGACCATGATGATCTTCTTGAACCCCTGGTAGGCCAGGCTCTTGAGGATGTCCACCACGTAGCGGATGAACGTCTCGTGGTGGATGGTCACCGTGCCGGGAAAGTCCATCACGTGCGACGTGTAGCCGTAGCTCACCGACGGCATCACCATGATGCGGCCGTTCGACCGCCGGGCTGCCTCCTCGCAGATCTCGGTGGAGGTCCAGTTGTCGATCTTGACCGGCAGATGGTGTCCGTGCTGCTCGACGGTGCCTACCGGCAGCAGCGGGATGACGCCGCGGGTGACGGCTTCGTTGACCTCGGGCCAGGTCATGTCCTGGAATCTGTGCGTGACGGCCATGTTCAATCCTCGGGAGCGGGAAGCGGTTCATAGTACGCGCCGCAGGCTCGCAGACTGGACCGGTCCGGTCTGAGCGAGCGCCCTCAGCCCGTTCGTCCCTTCGGTGAACTCAGGGCAGGCTCTGAGCGAAGTCGATGGACGCCGTCCCTGGTTCGACAGAGCCTGCCCTGAGCCTGTCGAAGGGCTCACCACGAACGGGGCCGACTCGCCGCCGGAATGCCGGCAGGTCTGGGTCAGCGCAACCTCCCTCGTCACCCCGGCGAAGGCCGTGGTCCAGGTTCGCCCGATACGCACGAGTCACCGTCTGGATTCCGGCCTGCGCCGGAACGACGGACAGGGCAGGCGCCGAACCGACGGACCGGGTACCTTCCACTAGCGCTGGAGACGCGGAGGCTGCGATGCGGGTTCGGGTGGAGCTGCCCGAGGGCGCGCGCTGCGCCGTGGCGCTGAGCTACGACCTCGAAATGTGCGCCGGGTATTCCCCAGTGCTCATCAACCACGGCCGCATCATGCCGGCGCTGCGCGACTACACGCTGCGGCTCTGCACCACGGCCGAGTCATTCGGCGTGCCGCTGCACTTCTTCTACGTGGTCAACGGCCTCGAGGAACCCGATATCGACTACCTGCGGGAAATCCTGCGGCGCGGCCACGTAATCGACAACCACACCTACAGCCACATGCTGCTGAACTATGCAGACCCGGCCCAGCTTGGCTGGGAGCTGACCACGGCGAACCGTGAGCTGGAAGCCAGGCTTGGCGTGCAGTCGACCGTGCTGCGCGGGCCGGGCGGGTTGCCGAGCGGCCTGGACCGGCTCCTGCCCAACCAGCAGACCATCCTCGACAGCGGCTTTCGCTGGGTCAGCAGCCACATGGAATCGACCATGGGCAAATACGGCTGGGCGCACGACGTCGCCGCGACGTCGCGGCTCCAGCCCTACGTTTATCCCACCGGCCTGATCGAGATTCCCATCCAGGGCTGGATGGACCGCCTGTTTTTCGACTTCGAGCGCAACCGCGACAACGACGCGATGGAGGTCTGGCGCATCAATGAAGGCCACCAGCCTGTGCCGGAGGGCTGGACCTGCCCCTGGACGGACGCCGCGGCCCTGGACGACTGGATCGCCTACAACCTGGCCGCGCTCGACCACGCCTACGAGAATCGCCTGCTGTGGGTGCCGACGTGGCATCCCTACACCCACTACCTGCACGATCCGGCCAACCGCGCCCTGCCGGCGCTGATGGCCCACGCACGTTCGAAGCCGGAGCCGGTGGCCGTCTGCACCGTGCGCGACGCCGCCACCATGTTGCATCTCGAGGACGACTGACGAGGCCCAGACGCGGCTGTCAGCGCTCGGAGTCGTCCAGTTCAACCGCTTGGCAACCTCCGCAAGGCCATGTAGGGGCGTCCCTTGTGGGCGCCCGCTCGTGAGCTAACTGCTTGAGCGGAATCTAGATTTCCGCCCCGTGTCGAGCACGGGGCAGACTCTTCGCAGGAACGACGCCGGGCCAATCCCCTCACCCCAGCCCTCTCCCCATGGAGACCTTTGCATAAACCCAGGGGCGGGGCGGACCATGGGGCGTCGCCAGGCGG
>JAPOVQ010000012.1 GCA_026708035.1 Chloroflexota bacterium
CTGGTGCGCGGCGGTCCGGGCGCCCACCAGGGACGCCCCTACGCGAAGGGCGGCAACCGCACGGGCGCGTTTTGTAGGGGCAGCCCTCGTGGCTGCCCGCCCTCCGTCAGTCGAGCGGGTCGAAGTAGGTGAAGTCGGTGCCGAAGCTGTCCATGGCATCGACCGCGGCGCCGCGCAACCGCACGCGGATGTCGCGGGTGCGGTGGTTCAACACCAGCTCCCGCGTGGGCAGCGCCGCGTGCAAGGTGATGGCCTGATTCGGCGTTGGGTTCGGGAACTCCAGATAGCCGCCCGCGAAACGGTGCTCGAGCCGGGCCGGCGCGACCTCGATATCGCCTGGGCTGAGCCACTCCGGAATCCGCACTGCAAGGGGGCCGCCGCGAAGCGGCGTGATCCGCAGCATGCCCTCGGAATAGTCCGATTCCACGCGCGCGTCGGCGGTGTCGCGGTCGAACCACAGATTTACGCGGGTGACGTCGCCGTCGCGGCGCACTGCGTCAGCGAACGCCTCGCATAGCGATCCGGTGGTGCCGGCAACGATGTCCCAGCTGGGCGCGACTTCCGGAATTCCGATGGGCCGGTGCGCGTAGGGCGCGCAGAATCCGAACATTCCCAGCGCGCGATCGGCCACGTCGCGGCGCGCGTCGCTGTCGTCGGGCTCCGGCGGCAGCCCGGTGAACGACGTGTCCCGGAACTGCGACGGCAGTATGTGCGCGCGCAGCATCTGCTCGGCGTCGTCGTAGTAGCTCGGATAGCCCCGTCGCGCCAGAATCAGCGCCGTTTCCAGCACGTCGCCGGTGTTGTTCAGCTCGCCCTGGTCCGGGTTGCGGCCCGCGTCGCTGCGCTCCATCACCCAGCCAATTTCGTCGCGGATGGTCCACAGCCCCCCGTCATAGAACGTCCGCACGCGCTCCAGCAATGCCGCGTCGTCGGTCAGATCGGCCAGCTGGGCCAGCGACGACATGACGCACGTCGTCGAGTGCCCGTGCGCCCCGAAGCGTTCGGTTTCGTAGGAGCCGTCGGGCAGGAAGAACTTGTCCAGCGCGTGGTCCTTCAACGTCTGCGCCAGCTCCAGCGCCGCGTCCGATCCGGTCGTGCGGACGTACTTGACCAACGGCCCGATGGCTCGACCCACACCCTCGACGAAGGTCGGGCGCGCCTGAAAGTCCAGGCCGGACCGGGCATTGAGCGACGCCAGGTCCCAGCCGCGCTCGGGCGACCAGAATTCTCGAATGGCGGCGATGCAGCGCTCGGCCAGCTCAGCCGCCTGGTCGTTGCCTCGGTGCCGCACCAGCGCGTTGAGCCCGTGGAACCCCTCCCGAATGCTGTGCTCGTCAACCTCCACGAGCGGCCCGCCCATCTCGCGCCGGTTGCAGGGCAGCGGCACCGGTCCCGTGAAGGAGAACAACGCCCCCCGCGTGTGCTTGGCGATGGCTTCCTCATCCACCGGCGCGCCGGTCACCTCGGCGGCCCGCAGCATCGACTCCAGGTGACGCCCCGACACCTGCACGGCGCAGTGCCACGGGCTGAACCCAAACCACCCGTCGGGCCACAGCCGGGAGTACATGAAGGGCAGATCGTCGTCGTCCGCGTTGAAGGAGCGGGCCATGGCGCGCGTGCCCAGCTCGATGGCGCTGCGTATGTCCGTGGTGTTGACGTTCCCCACGCGACGCGGGCCGCGCCCATGCGCGGCGGGCGCCGGAGCGTCGTGCGGCTGCGCGTCGTCGGAGGCGGAGCGGACCGTCATTCCCTCACCTGCCCCCGGCGCCTATGAGTCGTCGGATGCGGCATGCGCGGCCAGCACCGCTTCCGCCCGCTCGCGCAGCTCGGGATCGTCACGTTCGATGATTCGCTCCAACGCGCCGATCGACTTCCTCACCAGCTCGGGCGACAGGGAGCCGTCTTCGAACTCCTCGAGGGTCCGAGCGTCCACCTGCTCGAGATGGACATTGTTGACGTCGGCGATCGTGGTCTGGAGGTCGGACCAGTAGTACTTCAAGTCGTCGGACGCCCAACCGGCGTAGACCTCTTCCCACGTTGTCACGCCCATGTGCGGCAGCAGGGTCCGTTGGAGCACGGGCTCGCCGGCGCATTGATAGCGGCCGTCGACCGATATGCGGATCCTGTCGCCCGTCACCGGCAGGCCCCGGTGCACCGTGAGACTGTGAAAGATGAGAACGTCGCCCTGGCGGAACTCGTTGGTCGCCCAGGCGCCTTCCAGCGGATCGATCACGGCGATGCCGCCCGCCCCGAGCGCCGGGCGGTAGTCGTAGACGCCCCGGCGGTGCGAGCGGGCCGCGACCGCCAACCCGCCCATCGACGCCGGCAGGTCGTGCAGGGGAAACCACGCCGTGTAGACGTCGGCCGAGCCCTGCACGTGCGGGAAGTCCTGGTGCGCGGGCGTGGTGAACATCTCGCGCTGCGGGAACATCACGCGCGCGATGATGCTGGGATGCGCCAGCACCGGGGGTTCGAGCAAAGCCTCCATGACTCCCAGCAACGCCGGCTCGAGCTGCAGCGCGTGGAACGATTCGAGGAGATAGAGCCGCGCGTAGGTGTCGTTGGGGATGCTCCCGCGACCGTCCGGGATTCCGGCGGGGTTCACCAGTTGGTCGCGGTAGCCGTCGGCGTCGGCATAGCCCAGGTCGCGCAGGACCTCGAGAAACTCCAGCCGCACGCGCTCCAGGTTGGCCGCCGGCAACAGGCCGCGAATAAAGAGGTAGCCATCTTCCTCGGCGCGGGCGCGCAGGCGGTCGGCATCGCCGACGAGGTCGGTCGAGTCGCGAAACTCGTTCATGGCACCACAGGAATTGCGGGCGGTGACGGCAGCGATGATAGCGCCGCGCGGGCTCAGTCGCTCGCATCTCCCGCGGGCGGCCAGTCGCTCTTCAGCACCGCGTAGTAGGCGTCGTCGACGCGCAGGCCATGCGCGACGCGGTTGCCGCGCACCTCGCCGACCTGGACCATGCCCACCTTCTCCAGCACGCGCCGTGAGGCGCCATTGCGCACGTCGACTCGGGCGTAGACGCGCTCGAAGTCGGTGGTGGTGAACACCGCGTTGACCACGGCGCTCACGACCTCGGTGGCGAAGCCCTGGCCCCACCGCGGCCTGGCAATGGCATAGCCGACCTCCGCGTGGCGGTTCTGCGGGTCGGGCCACATCCCGATGTGGCCGATCAGTTCCCCGTCCAGATCGGCTGCCCACCACGACGGATCCTTGCCCCAATCATCCACCAGCCGCCCCACGACGAATTCCTCCGCGTCACGACGGGTATACGGGTACGGAAGCGGGAAATAGCGAGCCCACTCGGCGTCGTTGCAATAGGCCTGGCGGGGCTCAACGTCGCGCAATTCGAACGGCCGCAGGGTCAGTCGCGGCGTGCGAATCGTGCGAGGCAGGTGCTCCATTGCAGGCTAGCGTACGCCATTCGGACGGGCTCTGGTCCGGTGGCCCATGCTGCGCGCAGCATGGGAGGTTCAGCCACGGCCGGTCCCACGCTGCACGCAGCGCGAGCCACCGGAGATTGCGGGCAGCCACAAGGGCTGCCCCTACACGTCCGAGTCCGCTGTCGGGGCGCCTCTTGTGGGCGCCCGCGATTTGTCGAATTCGGAAACGGAATGTCGGCGGCCGGTCAGGCGTCGTCCGCCATCCCCGGCACCACGGTCGCCTTGAGGGCGGTCATCTGCGTGGCCGCATCGATTGCGGCGGTCACGCCTTCCTCGCTCAGGTCGAAGTTGGTGTGCAGGCGCGGCCAGTCATGGTCGGACTGAATGGCGTGCAGATCGCGCATGGCCTGGGCGACCTCGTCCGGCGCGAACGCCCAACTGCCGAGCAGTTGAATCTCCTTGGTGCAGATGCGATGCCAGCTGGTGTCGAAGCTGCCGGCGTCGGTGAACTGCCCCATCTCCACGAAGGTCCCGCCGTCACGCAGCATCTCCACGCCCTCGGGTCCGGCGGCGGGATTGCCCGAGCACCCGATCACAATGTCCGCGCCGCTGCCGCCCACGGCCTCGCGCACGGCGGCGATGCGAGACGCCGCGTCGGGCGTCGCCGCGAGCGACACGGTGGCATCGGCGCCAAACGCGCGCGCCAGGGCCAGTCGCGGCGTCTCCGGATCGCCGACGGTCACCACCGGCGCGGCCCCCCGCTGACGCGCGGCCACGGTGGCGAGCAAGCCGATGGGCCCGGCGCCCTGGATCACCACCGACGCGCCCGCGGTACCCGCCCCAAGACCCAACGCGTCGACCCGATTGAAGGCCCGCGTCACCGAGCTGTAGGGCTCGACCAGCGTGCCCACCATCAGCGGCATGTCGTCCGGCAGGCGAAAGAGCTTGGTGGCGGGGAAGGCGTCCAGATCCACGAACAGCATGTCGGCCCAACCACCCCAGAGGTGCGGCGGCCGCTCGAAGGGAATCTTGCGCCCGTAGTAGGTCGGGTTGAGGCACTTGTTGGCGCGCTCGGGCGATTCCACGCAGACCTCGCACGCGCCGCAGGCGTTGAGCGGCGGCAGCATGACGTGATCGCCTTCGCGGAGCGGCGCGCCAGTGGCGTCCGTGCGGAGCTGCGGTCCGATCTCTTCCACGACGCCGGCCAGCTCGTGACCCAGTGTGATCGGCCAGGGCAACGCGCCCGGCCAGTGCCCCTGCAGGATGTGCAGATCGGTGCCGCAGACGCCGCAAGCCTCGATGCGAATCAGCGCGCCGCGCGGCGGGATCGAGGGACGGGGAACGCGCCGCAGCACCGGGGGCGTGCCGGGACCGTCAAAGGTCACTACGCGAATGTCGGCAGCGGCGCTGGTCATTGGCTCAATCGACGAAAAACTCGGGCTTCAGTATGCCCGCCACAATGCGCTCTGCTATCAATGTCGCGCAGCCATCCGCCGGAGCAACGGGTCATGGGCGATATCCGCGGCGTCATTCCCATTCTCAAGACTCCGTTCGATCTCGAGGACCGGGTGGACGAGGAGAGCCTGCGCCGCGAGGTGGACTACTGCATTGACGCCGGCGCTCACGGGCTGGGGATCGCCTTCGGCAGCGAGATGCCCAAGCTGAGCGAGGCGGAGCGCACGCTGGTGGCGAGGGTCGTCATCGAGCAGGCGCGGGGTCGCGTACCGGTTGTTATGTCAACCGGGCATCCCGCCACCGTCCTTGCCGTGCGCGCAAGCCAGGAGGCGGAAGCGCTCGGCGCGTCGGCGGTGATGCTGATTCCGCCGGCCAACGGCCTGGCGGAAGCGGAGCTCCACGGCTATTTCAGGGCCGTGGCCGCATCCATTCGCATTCCCCTCGTCGTGCAGGTGATGACCGGCGCGCATCTCTCGGGCGACGAGCTGGCGGCGCTGGCGCGGGCGGTGCCGCAAATCCAATACGCCAAGGTCGAGAGCGCCCCGCCGGCGGAGTCCGTCGCCGAGGCCATCGCCAAGGCCGGCGACCGCGTCACGATCATCGGCGGCGCCAGTGGCGGCGCGCTCATCGAGGAGTTGGAAATCGGGTCGCAGGGCACCATGCCGCACGCCGCCCTGGTCGGCTCATTCGCGCGCATCTGGGACCTGTGGCACGCGGGCAATCGCGATGCCGCCCGCGAGACCTGGCAGCGGGAGATCGTGCCCCTCAACGCCATCGGCGGGGCGGTGTATAAGGAGATGCTGCGGCGCGAGGGCGTGATTGCGCACAGCCACTTCCGCGCGCCGGCGGAGAGCCGCTTGGCCGCCGAGGCGCTGCGCAAGCTCGATCGACTCTGTGAGACGCTTGGCATCGGCTGACCGCCCGCACCCGGCATGATGCGCCCATGACTGAGACGATCGTTTTCTTTGTGATCGTGGGGACGATTGTGCTCGGAATCGGGCTCGATGTGGGGTATCGACTATGGCGCGCCGCGACGCGGCGTCAGCCTAGCGACGCGCCCGCGGGCGTTGCCCCGGAGCTGCCGGTCGACGACGGTTAGGCCCGGCCTGGATCCCCGCCTGCGGAGGCCATTTGAAGAATGGTCAATACTTCACGCCCACGCCCCGGATCACCCTCACCCTAACCCTCTCCCTTCAAGGGAGAGGGGACCGGACCCGCTCCCCGGTCCCTGCCGGTGCGGCTTTGCAAGGGTCTCCCGCCTTCGGAATGACGGACGGACTGCCGGGAGACCGCGACCTACGCGAACGGGTCCATGCGCATTGGCAGCCCCGCGGCCACGAGCTCGCGCTTGACGCGCTCGATGCTGATCATCTTGAAGTGAAAGATCGACGCCGCCAGCGCAGCGTGCGCGCGGCCCTCGACCAGCGCCTCGCGGATGTGCTCGATCGACCCGGCCCCGCCCGAGGCGACGACCGGCACCGGCACGGCGTCGCAGACGGCGCGCAGCTGGTCCAGGTCATATCCGGCGCGCGTGCCGTCGGCGTCGATGCTGTTCATCACGATCTCGCCCGCGCCAAGCTCGACACCGCGCTGGGCGACCTCGATGGCGTCCAGGCCGGTGGGCGAGCGCCCGCCATCCAGCACCACCTCCCACCAGGGCGAATCCCGGTCGCTCCGAAGCTGCGCATCGATGGAAAGCACGATGCACTGTGACCCGAACCGATCGGCGCCGATCCGAATCAAGTCGGGGTCGCGATGGGCGGCGCTGTTGATGGACACCTTCTCCGCCCCCCGCCGCAGCATGGCGTACATGTCGTCGGCGTTGCGCAGCCCGCCGCCCACGGTGAGCGGAATGAAGACCTCCGACGCCACCCGCTCGACCAGGTCGCCCATGATGTCGCGGCCCTCGGCGGATGCCGTGATGTCGTAAAAGACCAGCTCGTCGGCGCCCTCCCGGTCGTAGCGTGCGGCCAGCTCGACGGGATCGCCGGCGTCCACGTCGGCTGAGAATTTCACGCCGCGCACGTTGCGGCCGTTCTTGACGTCGAGACAGGGAATGATGCGGCGGGTCAGCATCAGGCTTCACCGGCGGCGGCCTGAATAGCCTCGCCAAGCGAGAACGCCCCGCGGTACAGGGCGCTGCCGATGATGACGCCTGACGCCCCGGCGTCGCGCAGCCGGACGATATCGTCGAGCGACGCCACGCCGCCCGAAGCGACGACCGGCAGGTGTTGCCCGACCTGCTCGACCAGGTCGCGCGTGCCTGCGACGTTTGGTCCCTTGAGCATGCCCTCGACCACCACGTCCGTGTACATGATGGCCGCGGCGCCGGCTTCCACGGCCCGCGCCGCCAACTCGCTGACCGGCAGCGTGGATTCCTTCGCCCAGGCGTCGGTGACCGCCATGCCCTGGCGCCCCTCAACCGCCACGGCAATCCGGCCCGGATGGGCGGCGGCGGCGCTCGCCAGCATTTCGGGATCGCGCACGGCGGCGGTGCCCAATACGACGCGCGCGGCCCCATGCCCCAGCACCCGCTCGACATCGGCCTGCGAGCGGATGCCGCCCGCGACCTGCACCGGGACATCACCCGCGACCTCGATGATGTCCTCGATGACCGCCGCGTTCGTGCTGACCCCGACGCGGGCCCCGTTGAGATCGACGACGTGCAACCACGACGCGCCCTGCTCCAGCCAGTGCCGGGCCGCTTCCACCGGATCGTCGTAGAACACCGTCTCCCGGTCGAAGTCGCCTTGCACCAACTGCACGCAGCGACCGCCGCGGATATCGATGGGGGGATAGACCTCCATCACGGACCGGCCTCGTCGCGCGGGCGCTGTCCCGCCAGGCGCGCGAAGTTGGCGTAGAGCCGCAGACCCGCGGCGCCGCTTTTTTCCGGGTGAAACTGCGTGGCGAAGAGGTTGTCGCGCAGCAGCGCGCTGGCGAAGGTCACGCTGTAGTCGGTCGTCGCGGCCACGTGCGCCGCGCCGTCAACAGGCGCGAAGTACGAGTGCACGAAGTAGAAGTTGGCGTCCTGCGGGATGCCCGCGAACAGCGGCGACTCAACCTGCTGGCGGACCTGGTTCCAGCCCATGTGCGGCACGTGCCGGCTGGGCGGGAAGCGCACCACGCGGCCCGGTACCACGCCGAGGCACGTCGTGCCGCCGTCCTCGTCGCTGGCCTCGTAGAGCACCTGGAGCCCCATGCAAATGCCCAGGTAGGGCACGCCGCCGTCAATCGCGTCCAGGATGGCGGGAATCACGCCGGCGCGTTCCAGGCCGCGCATGGTATCGGCGGCGGCCCCGACGCCGGGCAGGACGACGCCGGTGGCGTCGGCGATCTCGGACGGATCGTGGGTCACGGTGATCTCGGCGCCGACGTGCCGCAGCGCGCGCTCCACGCTGTGCAGATTGCCGGCGCCGTAGTCGACGACCGCGATCATGCGTCGCTCGCGGCTGCCGGAGCGGCGAGGATGGCCTGCGTGGACGACACGACGTCGTCGAGCGCCACGTCCACCTGGTCGCCGCCGTCGAGGGGCTTGAGGGACACGCGCCCGGCCTCGACCTCGCGATTGCCGACGATCAGCGCCACCCGCGCGCCGACGGCGTTGGCGCGGCGCAGGTGCGACCGCGGGCTGGCGGCGGAAAATCCGACCTCGGTGGCGATGCCCGCCTGCCGCAACCCTGCGGCCACGGTGGTCACGACCGTCAGCGCCGCATCGGCCAGGGGCGCCACATACACATCGGGCGTTGGAGGCGACGCTTCCTCGAGCCCGACGCGCCGGCGATTGAGCAGGATGCGCTCGATGCCACTGCCGAACCCGACGCCCGGCAGATGCGGACCGCCGAGCGTCTCGGCCAGGAAGTCGTAGCGGCCGCCGCCGCCGACGGTGCTCTGCGCGCTGCCGTCGGGCGGCACGATCTCGAACACGGTGCGGTTGTAATAGTCCAGGCCGCGGGCCAGCCGGTGGTCCAGAGTGCAGGGAATACCCAGCGCCCCGAGCAGGCTTCGCAGCGTATCGAAGTGCTCGCGCGCGGCGTCGCCGAGGTAATCGAGCGAACGCGGCGCATCGGCGCTGACGCGCTCGCACGGCGGTTTCTTGCAATCGAGCAGCCGCAGCGGGTTTTGCGTCAGCCGCGTCTGGCAATCGGCGCACATCCTGTCCGAGTACGGCGTGAAGAAGGCCACCAGGGCGGCGCGGTATTCCGGCCGCGACTCCGGGTCCCCGAGCGAGTTGACGTGCAGCGCGAGGTCCGAGATCCCGAGTGCGCGAAGCGTGCTCCAGAGCAGATCGATCACCTCGGCGTCCACCGCCGGGTTGGGGTCGCCCAATGCCTCGGCGCCGATCTGGTGGTGCTCGCGCAAGCGGCCGGCCTGCGGACGGTCATACCGAAACACCGGCAGCACGTAGTAGAGCTTCACCGGCTGCGGCAACACGTGCATGCCGTGCTGCTGATAGGCGCGCACGATGGACGGCGTGCCCTCGGGCCGCAGGGTCAATGAGTCGCCCCCGCGGTCGTCGAAGGTGTACATCTCCTTCTGCACGATGTCCGTGGTCGCACCGGTGCCCTTGTCGAACAGCTCGGTGGCCTCGAACGTCGGCGTGCTGATCGGCTGGAAGTTTCGCAGGCGGCACTCGCGCGCGAATGCGCCCAGGACGCCGTCCCACGCGGGCGCGTCGGCCGGCAAGCGGTCGGACGTGCCGCGCGGTCGCTGGAGACCGGAGCTAGGCACGGTTGTTGGGCTTCGGCGAAGACATGGCTATTCGAGCTGCGCCCGCGCCGCGGGACTGCAAGGCAGACACGGCATCGCGCTACGGCAGCGCGAGCGCCACGATCAACCGCCACACGATTTGGATGACCACGATCGCAATCAGCGGCGACAGGTCGATCATCCAGGACGAGGGCAGTCGATTGCGGATCGGCGCCAGAATCGGCTCGGTGACGTCAATGAGCAGACGCATCAGCGGGTGGCTGGGGTCTTGCACGAACCAGGACAGCAGCGCCCGGCCCACGATCGCGAAGACCAGGATCGTGACCAGGATTTCGAGAAAGCTGATGAGGCCGATCAGCATGGCGAGTCCATCGATGGCGGCGCGGGCCCGGCGCTCGCGGCCGTCGGGCGACTGCCAAAGATAGCCCGTCCCACGCGAATCATCGTCGAGCCCTCGGCGATCGCCGCGCCGAAGTCGTCGGTCATGCCCATCGACAGCTCCGTCAGCGGCTGGTTGGGGAGCTTCGGGCGCAGCGCGTCGCGCGTCTCACGCAGCTCGCGAAAGCAGGCGCGTAGGGCCGCCAGATCGCCCCGCAGCGGGCCGATGGTCATCAGGCCGCGCAGGATGAGACCGGTCTCGCGGTCGATCACCTCGCACAGTCCTTCAAGTTCTTTCGGCGCCACGCCCTCTTGCGTGGGCGCGCCGGTGAGATTCACCTGCGCCAGCACGTCCACGGGGCGGTTGTCGCGCACTGCGTCCAGCCGGCGGGCCAGTCGTGGGGAGTCGACGCTCTGGATGCAGGCAAAGCGCTGGACCGCCGTCCGCGCCTTGTTGCGCTGCAGGTGCCCGATGAGGTGCCACGTCCCGCCGCCCACCTGGGGAATCTTCGCATCGGCCTCCTGGACCCGATTCTCGCCGAAGGTCGTGAGACCCGCGGCAAGC
Organism: Chloroflexota bacterium; assembly: GCA_026708035.1. Lineage (NCBI taxonomy): Bacteria > Bacillati > Chloroflexota > Chloroflexota bacterium. Next base: position 10,496 of record JAPOVQ010000012.1, read on the forward strand.
GCCGCGCGCACCACGTCGACGGGCACGGTCTTGGTCACCGCCACCAGCTCGACGGATTCGGGCGAACGGCCGGCCGCGGCGCAGGCTGCCGCGATCTCCCGGCGCACCGCCGCGATGCGCAGGCGAAGTCCCTCATCGACCGTTGGCGCACCCTGCATCCCGCCATTCTAGGCGCGGACGGGCGCCGGCGACGGTTGGCGGTCGGTCGTGCGATTACCCGGCGGACCGGCGCCGCAGGAATGCCGGAATCTCGATCTCGGGCTGGTCGTCGGGACCGGGCGAGAAGTCCAGCTCGCGCACCCGGGGCGAGGCCGGCGTTCGCACGCGCGTCCGCGCGGCGGGTCGCATTTCCTTGCGCTCGAGCTGGAAGCCCGTCGCGATCACCGTGACGTGAATTCGACCTTCGAGCGCCTCGTCGACCACGGTGCCGAAGATGATGTTGGCGTTCGGATCGGCCGTCTTGGCCACGATCTCCGCCGCCTCGTTCACCTCGTACAGCGTCATGTCCGAGCCGCCCGTGAAGTTCAGCAGCACGCCACGCGCGCCGTCCATGGAGGTATCGAGCAGCGGGCTGTTGAGGGCCTGGGTGACGGCGTCGGTGGCGCGGGTTTCGCCCTGGCCCTCGCCCATGGCCATGAGCGCGGTGCCGGCATCGGTCATGACGGCCCGCACGTCGTTGAAGTCCAGGTTGATCAGCCCAGGCATGGTGATGAGGTCCGAGACGCCCTGGATCGCCTGTCGCAGTACGTCGTCGGCCAGCGCGAAGGCCTCGCTGATCGTCGATTTGGCGTCGGCCACGTTGAGTAGTCGGTCGTTGGGGATCACCACCAGGGTGTCGACGCCCTCCGCGAGATCTTGGATGCCTTCATCGGCCACGCGCGCGCGCGCCGTGCCTTCGAATGCGAACGGACGGGTAACGACGCCCACGGTCAGCGCGTCGCTTTCCTGCGCGATCTCGGCCACGACCGGAGCGCCGCCCGTGCCCGTGCCGCCGCCCATGCCGGCGGCGATGAAGATCATGTCGGCCCCGTCGAGCGCCTGGCGCAGATCCTCGGCGGATTCTTCGGCTGCCTTGTGGCCCAGCGCCGGGTTGCCGCCGGACCCAAGCCCGCGGGTGGCCTTTTCACCAATGTGCACGCGCACCGAGGCTTGCGAGCGCATCAGCGCCTGCGCGTCCGTGTTGACAGTGATGAAATCCACGCCGCTGACGTCCACGTCGATCATCCGGTCGACGGCATTGCTCCCGCCCCCGCCCACGCCGACTACCTTGATGGTGGCGGATTGCTCGCTGGGAGGCTGGGACGCCTCGCGCCGCGGCGTCGTGAGTCGTGTAATGCGGCCCGTGCTGCCGGTATCGTCGTTCATGTCTTGGTCCCCTGTCGCCGGAGTCCAGCGCTGGCGGACGTCATTGCGGTCAGCTCGCGCGTTCGGCTACTCATTATGCACAACAGTAAAGCGTCTGTGGGACATTTCGTCAGGCTGCGGCTGGTGCGACCAGGCCGCGCAGCCACGAACCGAAGTTGGTGAGCACCCCGCCGGCTCGCCGCACGGGCCGCTGATCCAACCACCCGTGATCCGGGCGCGGCGTCGCCCCCATGAGCGTCAGGCCGATGGCCGTGCTGAACTGCGGCTCGCGCATGCCCTCGTCGAGGCCCCAGAGCGCCTGCGGCCGGCCCAGAGCCACGGGCAGCTCCAGAATCTCGGACGCCTTGGCCGCCAGACCCGGAATCAGCGACCCGCCGCCCGTCAGGGCGACGCCCGCCGTGAGCACGTCGTAATACCCGCTGCGCACGATTTCATCCTTCACGTGGGTGAAGATTTCCTCCATGCGCGCGTCGATGACCTGGGCCAGGTCGCGGCGGCGAACCGCGACCGGCGCGCCGTAGTCGAAGCCCGGGACCTCGACGGCCGACTCGTCGGCATCGACGTAGGGATCGGCCCGACCATGCTGGATCTTGAGGGCCTCGGCCACTCGCAGCGGCAGCCGCAGGCCCCGCGCGATGTCGGATGTGACGAGCGCCCCGCCCATGGGCAGCACGGCAATGTGCCAGCAGGCGTCGCCCACGTAGATCGCCACGTCGGTCGTGCCGCCGCCGATGTCGACCACGGCGGCGCCTTCCCGCCGCTGGTCCTCGGTGAGACAGGACGCCGCCGACGCCAGCGGCTGCAGGACGCGGTCGCGAACCTCGCATCCGGCCCCCGTCACGCAGCGCTCCAGGTTGGTCATGGCGTTGGTGGCGCCCGTCACCACGTGGGCCTCGACCTGCAGGCAGCGCCCGGTGAGCCCGCGCGGGTCCAGCACGTCGGTCAGGTGGTCCACGCTGAAGGTCTTGGGAATCACGGCGGCGATCTCGCGCTCGGCCGGCAGCGAGATGGCCGCCGCCGTGCGCACGATGCTGTTCATATGACGCGGCCGCACCGTCGGGTCGTCGGCGCCGAGCCGCAGCTCGGCGTGCTGGCTGTGTGACTGCAGGTGCCCCCCGGCGATGCCGGCCACCACGTGCCGCACCCGCGTCTGCGAGACCTCCTCGGCGCGCATCACCGCCTCGTCGATCGCCTTGATCGTCTGCACGATGTCCACCACCTGCCCGCCCTTGAGGCCGAGCGATGGCGCCGTGCCGATGCCCAGGACATGCAACTGCGTGTCCCGATATTCCTGACCAACGACCACGCAGGTCTTAGTCGTGCCTACGTCCAACCCGACGACCGTTCGATTGCGTCCCAACGTCTGCTCCTCCAGTGCCCCCCGGATGTCTGCCGACTCAGCGAACTCCGCTGCTGCTATCTCACGGGGAATCCCCGATCGTGCTGATCAGCGGCGGGGCGTTGGTGGTGCGATAGGTCGGGCGGTCCACGGGGCGCAGATCCACGGACGCGACGCGCTCACCGCGGCGGTTGGCTCGCTCGAGCACGGCCTGCAGCGCCACGAGCTTCGGCTCGAGTCGCTCAATGCCGCCGAACTGCAGCTCGCGACCGGAATGGTCGATGACCGTGAGGTTGCCGGCCGAGTATTGGATCCGGTTGGGGAACACCCGCAGCAGCGGCAGGTTGCTCTGCAACTGGTGGGCGGCGAGCAGGGCGGGGAGATTGACGTGCTCGCCCGGAGCGGTCTCGCGCGCGCCGGTGTCCTCGATGGTCAATTCGAGGTCGGGCCGATAGCGCGCCGCCAAGATCTGGCCGTCGGCATCAACCAGGTAGCTCTGTCCGCCGACAATCCAGTTCGCCACGGGCGCGTCGTAGGCGATGGTCACGGTCAGATGGCCATCCACGGCGACGTCGACCAGCGCGTCGGCCACGCCCGGAATCTCGAGCAGCTCGTCGCGGATGGCGGCGGTGTCGACGCGAAACACGCTGGCCCCGACGAACTGGCCGACCAACGACTCGATCTGCTCCGCGCTCACCACCGGGGGCGGCGACGACGCGGCACGGTGCACCGTGATGTTGCGCACCTTCAGCACGGGCGACGTGAGCATCCACACCAGCAGGATGGTGGCCAGGCCGGCGATGCCGAGCGAGAGCAGATGGACGTGCCACGGGCGGGGGTCGGCCGTCATGCCATCAGCTCCGAGGCCGCGGCCTGCCAGCGACCCAGCATGCGAACTTCCGGCTCCAGGCGAATCCCGTGCCGCTGCTGGACGATGGTCTGCACGTGCAAGGCCAGCGCCAGAATGTCCGCCGCCGTGGCGGTGCCGTCGTTGCTGATGAAGTTGGCGTGCATCGGGGACACGAAGGCACCGCCGCGAGCGCATCCCTTGAGTCCCGCGGACTCGATGAGACGCCCCGCGTAGTCTCCGCTCGGGTTCTTGAAGAACGAGCCGGCGTTTTGTCCGCGCGGCTGGGTATCCAACCGGCGGCGCGCGAAGGCCTCCAACTGCGCCTGTAGCGCCGCAGGGTCGCCGGGCTGGATGCCGAGCGACGCGCTGAGCACGACGGGCGTTTGGGGATCGTTTTGCAAGGCGCTGTGCCGATAGTCGAAGGCCAGATCGTCGGGGCCAAGCTGCCGCACGCCGTCCGGATACCAGACCTCGGCGGACTCCAGCACAGCCGCGATATCGCTGCCCCAGGCGCCGGCGTTGCCAAACACGGCCCCGCCGACCGTCCCGGGCACCCCGATCGCGAACCCGAGCCCGGCGTGCCCGCCGGCGGCGGCCTGCCGGGCGAGCCGCGCCATCGTGTGGCCCGATTCGACGCGCGCCAGGCCGGCGGCCGCGTCGAACGTCAATCCGACGCAGTTATTGCTGATCACCAGGCCTTCGATACCTTCGTCGGCCACCAGCAGATTCGTGCCGTGTCCCACCACCGTGCGCGGCGCCCCGGCCGCCTCGGCGGCGTCGAGCACGGCCACGAAGTCATCCACGGCGTGCACTTCGACCCAAAGGTCGGCCGGGCCGCCCACGCCGAAGGTCGAGTGCCGCGCCAGTGGCTCGCGCTCGCGCACGGCGAGGTGCCCCGGGAGCGCCAGCGACCCGCTCATGCCGCGGCCCGCGTTTCGACCCAGACGCTGATGCGATCGGCCAGTGGGGTCACGGAGTCGGGCCCCATCACCAGGATCACGTCGCCCTCGGCCGCCTCGGCGGCCACCAGGTCGGCGATGGCGTCGAACGACGGGAGAAAGCTCGCGTCGGAATGTCGCACCCGGGCGGCCAGCAGCGCCGAGCTCGCCTCGACGCCCCGCTCGCGGCCTGGCGGTGAGTAGATCTCGGCAAAGGTGACGCGGTCGGCGCCCGCAAACGCCTCGACAAAGTCGTCCAGCAAGTCGAGCGTGCGGCTGCGGAGCAGCGGCTGGTAGATGGCCCAGAGCCGCCGATGGGTGAATTCGCGCGCGGCCGCGATGGTGGCGCGCACGGCGGTTGGATGGTGTGCGTAGTCCTCCAGCACCCGCACGCCGCCGCCGCAGGCGCGCAGCTGCAAGCGGCGCTCGACGCCGCCGAACGACTCAATCGCGCGCGCGACTTCGGACGCGGGCACCCCGGCCAGCGTGCAGGCCATCAGCGCCGCCAGCGCGTTCCAGGCGTTATGACGCCCGCGCAGCGGCAGCCGGCAGGCCACCGGCCCGTGCGGCGTGCGAAACTCCACCGCGCATCCATCGGCCGCCGGCGTGTAGGTCTCCAGGTCCCACGCTTCGTCCGGGCCGAACCACAGCGCCGGCGTGGGCGCACCGGCCGCGACGCGTCGCAGATGCGCCACGTCGCCGCGGGCGATCAGTCGGGCGTCGGCGGGAAGCCCGGCCGCGAACGCGGCGAAGGCCTCCACCATGCGCGCCTCGGTCCCAAAGTAGTCCAGGTGATCGCGCTCCAGGTTTGTGATCACGGCAATCTCCGGCCGGTAGGCGAGAAACGCCGAGTCGAACTCGTCGGCTTCCACCACCATCCAGCTGTCTCGTCGGTAGCGCCCGTTGGCGTGATCGAGCGACGGACTGGCGGCGCCGAGCAGGAAGCTGGGATCGCGGCCGGTCTCCCGCAGCACCGCCGCGATCATGGCGCTCGTGGTGGACTTGCCATGCGTGCCGGCGACGGCGATGCCGCGGGACGCGTTGAAGAGCTCGGCGATGATCGCCGCGCGCGAGGCCACTGGCACGCTGCGGCTCCGGGCCGCGACAAGCTCCACATTGTCCGAGGGAACGGCGGCGGAATGCACCACCAGGTCGGCGCCGGTCACGTTGCCCGCGTCGTGGCCGCGATGAATCCGCGCGCCGCGCGACTCGAGCTGTCCCGTAGCGGCGGTGGCGCGCAGGTCGCTGCCGCTGACCTGGAGCTCGAGATCGATCAGCGCGGCCGCCACGCCGGACATGCCCGCGCCGGCAATGCCGACCACGTGCACGCGGCGCACGTCCGCCCCGAGCAGCCGGCCGGGTGCGGCGTTCATGCCGCCGCCGCCTGCCGGGTCGGATCGGCAAGCCCGATCGCGAGCCGGGCCACGGCGTCCGCGGCGTCCGGTCGACCTCGCGCGGCTGAGGCGCTGCGCATCTGGTCCAGGCGCGGCGTGTCCGCCAAAAGGTCGGTGATCGTCGACGCCAGCTTGCCGCGGGTCAGGTCATCCTCGAGCAGCACGACCGCCGCGCCGGACGCGGCGACGGCGTTGGCGGTGGCGATTTGGTGTCCAGCCCCGAATGCGCCGGGCGCGATCACGGCCGGAGCGCCGACGGCGCCGAGCTCGGCCACCGCCGTCGCGCCCGAGCGCGTCACGATCAGGTCGGCGGCGGCCATGAGGTCCGCGAATCCTTCGTTGATGAAGGCGTGGATGTGATAGCGCGCGCGCCGGTCGGGGGAAAGGCGCTCGCGCACCGATGCAAGCCACTCGAAATCGCCGCGCCCGGTGACATGCACGATTGCGGCCCGGTCGAGCAGATGGGTGAGATCCCGCGCGATGGCGGCGTTGACCGCGTGCGCGCCCTGGCTGCCGCCGACCACCAGCACCAAAGGCTCGTCCGATTCCACGCCGACACGAGTCCGGCCCGAGTCGCGATCGGGACTGGCAAAGGCATCCCGCAGGGGATACCCCGTGAACTCGACGCGTGTGCCGCGCAGCTGCCCCACCGCCTCGCGGAAGGCCACCGTGGCGACGGTCGCCAGCGGGGCCAGCGCCTTGGTGGCCCACCCCAGTTGCGCGTCGCCCGAGAAGATCAGGCGGGGAATGCCCCGCAGCCACCCGGCCAGCATGACGGGCACGCTGACGTAGCCGCCGCTCAGGACGATCGCGTCGGGCGGTCGGGCGCCAAGGTCGCGCCACACGGCAACCGTCGAGATGCCGAGGCGCCACAGACGCGCCGGGAGCCGGGCGAAGCCCACGCCCACGATGCCGCGGACGCGGATCGGGAAGAGATCGAACTCCACGCCTCGGTACAGCTCGCGATCGAGCTCGCGCGCCCCGCACACGATGGTGATGTCGCCCTCCGCGTCGCCCAGCAGCTTGCGCAAACGCCGCGCGACGGCCAGGGTCGGAAAGATATGTCCGGCGGTGCCGCCGCCGGCCAGCACGATTCTCATTCGCGCCGCTGCAACGCGGATTTCCGCGCCACGTTGAGCAGGATGCCCATCATCAGCAGCGAAGCAAGAAGCGACGAGCCGCCCAGGCTCACAAACGGCAGCGTCAGGCCCGTGACCGGGATCAGTCCCGTGACGACGCCCATGTTCACGAACGCCTGAAACGTGAGCTGGGTGACGATGCCGACGGCCAGCAAGCGGCCGAACGGATCCTCGGTCGAGCCCGCGATCTGGATTCCCCGTACGAACAGCGCGAGAAACAGCACCAGCACGAGGCCGGTGCCGACAAGGCCGAACTCCTCGCCAATCACCGCGAAGATTGAGTCGGAATCGGGCACTGGCAGCAGAAATTTCTGCGTCCCGGCGCCCAGTCCACGCCCGGTGACGCCGCCGGCGCCCAGGGCGATCTTGGCCTGTGCGGCTTGATAGCCGGTGTTGGTGACCTCGGGGTCGCGAGTGAGAAAGGCCAGCACGCGCGCCCGCTGGTACTCGTGCACGGCGATGGATATGGCGCCGGCCGCTAGCGCGCCGATCGGCAGCACCGCAAGGTGCCGCAGCCGGACGCCGGCCACGAACAGCACGGCCAGACCCACCGCCGCCATCGTGACGGCCGTTCCCAGGTCGGGCTCGGCGACCACGGGCAACACCACGGCCGCGAGCAGCCCGCCGCCGCCCAGCAGGCCAATGCGCCAATCCCGCACGCGGTCGCCGAAGTGTTTGGCCAGCTTGGCCAGGGCCAGAATCAGGGCGAGCTTGGCGAACTCGCTGGGCTGCAGCGTGAAGTCGCCGATGACGAACCAGCGTCGGGCCGCCAGCTGCGGCGGCGCGTTCGAGAAGAAGTAGACCCCAAGCAGGAGCAGCCAGGCAATGCCCAGGGCGGGCAGGGCAACCCGCTCGTAGCGCTGGTAGTCCACGGCGCTCAGACCCAACGCCAGGACCAGGCCCGTGATCCCAAAGATCATCTGCTGAATCGTGTCGGCGTCGAGGGGCGCCCCCTCGCCGAGAACCGCCGGAATGCGCGCGCTGGCGACCATGACCGCGCCGCCCAAGGGCAGCAGCACCGTGAGCAGGAGCAGAATCGGGTCCTGCGGCGGCCAGCGGAGCCCACGCGCGGCGGGCCGTGCCTGCGTCGCCATCAGCTCACGCGGCCCGCGCCGGGATTCGCAGGTACGAAAAAACGCGGGTCATGATGCGCTGGAACGTCGGCGATGCCACGAAGGCGCCGAAATAGCCCTCCTGGGGACGGTTGATGACCACCAGCGTGAGCAGTTGGGGATCCTCCAGCGGGCCAAATCCCACATAGGACGCGATCGAGAGATCGGATTGAAAGCGCCCGCCGACCGGGATTTCGGAGGTGCCGGTCTTACCCGCGGTGCGATATCCGGCCACGGTCGCGGGGTTGTTCGGAATTCCGCCTTCGGCGCTCTCCATCATCTGCATGAGCTTGTGCGCCGATTCAGCTGAAACGACCCGCCGCACCTCCTGGGGCTGCACGAAGCCCCGCCGGCCGTCGGCGTGCTCAACCGCGCGCACGATATGGGGGCGCATGAGCACGCCGTCGTTGGCGACTGCGCCGATGGCGGCTGCAATTTGGAGCGCGGTTACCCCGATTCCGTGACCGAACGAGTTGGCCGCCAGATCCGCCTGAAACCACCCACGGTCGCCGCGCCGGCGCACGATGCCCGGCACCTCGCCGCTCAGGTCCACGCCGCTGATCTCGCCGAAGCCGAACTTCTCGATGTAGCGATAGAACCGATCCGGACCGGTCTTGTCCGCCACGAAGATGGCGCCGGTGTTGCTCGAGTGACGCAAGACGCTCGTCATGTTTTGGTCGGGATAGGTCTGCAAGTCCCAGTTCTTGAACTCCTCGCCGAAGTAGCGAATGGATCCCGGGAGGTCATGGGTCGATTCGGGCGTGATGGATTTGCTGTCCAGCCCGGCGGCCATGGTGACGAGCTTGAAGGTGCTGCCCGGCTCGTAGACGTGGCTCAGCGCGCGGTTGGCGAACTCCGGGCCGAAGGACTGGTACTCGTGCACCCGCGCCGGGTCGTAGTCCGGCACGTTGGCCAGCGCGAGGATGGCCCCGGTGCGCGGGTCCAGCATGATCACCGAGCCCGACGCCGCGCTGAAGCGCTCGACCGCGACTTCGAGCTCTTCCTCCACGATGTGCTGAATGGTGCGGTTGAGGGTGAGCGTGAGATGCGACCCATGGCGGGCCGGCAGCAGATTGTGACGCCCGATCGGGATCTCGCGGCCCAGGCGGTCCAGGTCCGACGTGCGCAGGCCGGGGCTGCCGGCCAACAAATCGTCGTAGTGCGCCTCGACCCCGGCTTGACCCACGACGTCGCCGGGTCGATCGACGCGCTCGCCGAGAAAGCCCAGCACGTGGGCGCCGAGCCGGCCATTGGGATAGACGCGCACGCGATCCGGCTCGAGCCGGATGCCCGGCAGCTCATCGGCCGCGACGGCGCTGCGCAACCGCCGTTGCTCGTCATCCAAGATGCCCCGCGCCAGCAGCGCATAGCGGGACCGCGGGTTGCTGATCGCGTTGGCAACCGAAATGGGATCGAGACCCAGGATGTCGTTGAGGCGGTTGGCGATGTCGAAGGGGGCGCTCTCCTCGTGCACCACGCGCGGGTCCGCCACCACGCTGATGGCGCTGCGCTCGATGGCCAGCACGTCGCCGGAGATGTCGAAAATCGTGCCTCGCCGCGGGTGCAGCTCGGTCCGCGCCAGCAGCTCACCGGCGCCGCGGGCGGCAAGATCCGCCGCCTGGTTGACATGCCAGTCGTAGAGGCGCCAGCCGAGGACTCCGGCGCCGAGCGCCGCGCCCCCAAGCATCACCGCCAGACGCCGGCTCGGGTCGGCGGGCGCGTTGGCGCGGTCCGTGACCGGGCGCCTACTCGCGGAGGCTGGTGATCTTGCCACTGATCGCTCGCAGAAACGCTTCCCACCACGGCATCGCATACAGCCACTGGCTCGGCGCCGCCCAGACCGGAAGGTCCAGCGACACGCCGGGTGGCAGGGCCTGACTGTTGACGAAGAGGGGATTGGTGGGTTCGCGCATGTCCAGGTCCCTGAACGCCACCCGCTGCACGGTTGGCAGATCGTTTTCGGTGGCCAGCTGCGCGCGAATGTCCTGTTGGGTCCGCAGCAGCACTTCGAGCCGCCGCTCCAGCGCCTGCACCTCACCGCCAACGCGAACGATCGCCTGCGTCTGCTGCACCCAGACCATGGCGAGCACAAAGGCCGCCACGATGAGCGCCAGCACCAGGCGCGACGGGCTGATCGGCCGCAGGACCACCTGCGCGAACTGCGCCGGCAGCGCCACGCGGCGCTGGATCCGCGCCTCACGGACGGCCATGGCGTACCTCGGTGAGAGCGCCCATCAGTGGGATAGCGTCAGACGCGCGGCGCGCAGCTTGGCGCTGCGCGCCCGCCGGTTGGCCGTCACTTCCGCCGCGTCGGCGCGCCGCGGCGAGCGCGTGAGGATCTCGGCCGTACCCGCGGCGGCCCAGGCGCGGAACCGGTGTTTGACGATGCGGTCCTCGTGGCTGTGGAACGCAATCACCGCCACGCGGCCATCCGGGGCGGCAATCTCGTGCGCCGCCTCCAGGCCGGCCGTCAGGGCGCCCAGCTCATCGTTGACGGCCATGCGCAGCGCCTGAAACGTGCGGGTGGCCGGATGAATGCGCTGGCGACCGGGGATGGCGCGTTTAACCGTCGCCGCCAGCACCGCCGTGCTGGTGATCGGCCGGCGCTGCACGATGCGGCGGGCAATGCGCCCGGCGCGCCGCTCGTCGCCAAACCGGCGCAGCAGCTCCGCAAGCTCGGGTTCGGGCAGGCGGTTGACGAGGTCCAGCGCGGGACGGCCGCCATTTGGATCGAAGCGCATGTCGAGCGGCCCGTCGTGCTGAAACGAGAAGCCGCGCGACGGGTCATCGAGCTGATCGCTGGAGAGTCCGAGGTCGAATATCACCCCGTCGGCGCGGTCGAAGCCGTGGGCCGGGGCGACGCGCGCCAGGTCGCGAAAGTTGGCCTGCACGGGTGACACGCGGGGATCGTCGTTGAAGCTGTCGCGAAGCCGCGCCACGGCATCGGGATCGGCATCGAGGGCCAGGACGCGCGCGGCTCCGGCGGCTAGGAGTGCTTGGGTGTGCCCCCCGGCGCCGGCCGTCGCGTCCACGTAGCTCCCCCCGCGTGAAACTCCCGTGAGATCAATGACCGCCGCAACGAGCACTGGAGCGTGAACTGGCGACGCTCCCTTCGGAGGTTTGGTGTATGGGGGACGCAGGGGAGGCACTGCGTCCCCCATAGAACACCCGAAAGTTAGTGTGGGGCGCCTCCACCGGCTCGCCGCATGATGGCGACGGCGTCCGCGTCGATACGGTCGCGCTGATCGCGCCAGGTATCGGCGTCCCAGATTTCAATGACATCGCCGGTGCCAATCACGGCGACTTTCTTTGCCAGGCCAGCGAAATCGATGAGGTGCGACGGAATGTTGATCCGTCCCTGCCCATCGAAGTCCACGCGCTCGGCCATGCCGAAGACGCGTCGTTTGGTGTCGCGCACGTCGGGGTCGAGGGGATCCATGTCCGCCAGACGTTCCTCGATCTGGCGCCAGCGCTCGCTCGGATAAAATGTGAGGCACCGCTCGGCGCCCACCGTGAGCACGCCCCCGCCGGGAAGCAAGGCGCGAAACTTGCTGGGGAAGGCCAAACGCCCCTTGGCGTCGAGCTGGTGGACTCGAAGTCCGGTGATGCCGTGCATTGCTCATGACGTTCGCGAGATCGCCTATCGCCCGCGGTCATCCTCCCCACGTTCCCCCACAAATCACCACTCCAGTAGTGATTCAACGGCGGAAGTAAACCACAGGCCCCACCATGCGTCAAGTGATTTGCCGAAAAATCCTTGAGATTTTTGGGCGGCTGCCGTCTGCGCGTCCGCGCCGCGGCTAGCCCGGCGTGGCGTCCGCCGGATCGATGCGGTCCAGCGCCCAGTTCGCCAGCCGGTCCGCCAGAACGTTGGCTTCTCGGCCGACGTGGGCGTACCGCACCCGCGCCCCGGCCGGCTGGGCGGCCCGGACGCGTTCCGCCAGCGGGCGCAGACCAGCGTGCTTGATGCGCCACTCGCCGCTGAGCTGCCGGACCACCAACTCGCTGTCCAATCGGAACTCGATCTCCGTGGCCCCGAGCTGCCCGGCCAGCTGCATGCCGGTCCACACGGCGTGATACTCGGCCTGGTTGTTGGTCATCACGCCCAGCCGCACGGCGGCTCGAGCCACGATCTCGTAGTGCTCGTCGAGCGCGACCACGCCGGCGGCCGCCGCCCCCGGGTTGCCCCGGCTGGCGCCGTCGCAATGAATCGTGAGCTTGATCGTCGCCCTCGAGAATCGTGCGTGGCTCGCGGGCGTGATCGTACCTGTCGGCGCGCTCGAGCTCGGCGATGACCGATCGCGCGCTGCTGCACGCCGCGGGGCCGTTCGAGCGATATCGAGCGGAGCTGGCGCTCGGGACGCATTGGTACCTGGCGGCGCTCCGCGCGGCGGGCGCGTGGACGCTTCGTTCGGAGATCGTGCGGCAGCGCCGGCTGGTCTATCTCATCGACGGGCAGGCGCTGGACCTGCTGCTGGTCATCGAGCGCCTGGTGACCGCGGGCGGCGGCGCCACGGCCGTCGAGCGCGACCGGCTCCTCTTCACCGGTGAACCGCCGATCCCGCTGACCGAGGCCGAGTTCCGCGACGCCCTGGGGCCGGATGGCTATTCCGCCTACCTCAACTACTTCTACGGCGTCACCGTCGAAGAAGCGCTGCATGGCGTCGTCGAGCTCGAGGCGGCAAAGGCCCACGCGCTGGACGCATCCGCGAGCCTTGGGATCTTTGAGCGGATTTACGGACGCTCGCTGTTGGACCTGTTGGCGGCCTACGCGGAAGAGCGCGGCGAAGACCCGCCGCGGCGCCTGGCCTGGCCGGCCTACAAGTCGTTTACCTACTGGCTGTTTCGTTTGCGGGTGCGCACCTCGGTCGCGCCGCGTATCGCCAGCGATACGCGCAAGGCCCTTGACTATCTGCGCCGGCTGCGCGGACCGGGCGGCGGATCGCCGGACCCGTTGCGTCCCGATGCGGACGCAAGCGCCGATCCCACGGCGCCGCCGAACATCATCGACATCAGGCGCCCGGCCTAGGGAATCTCAGAACAAGCGAGGCCCTCCGGCATGCACAGACCCCAATCCGTTCGACAACCCCTTCGACAAGCTCAGAGCCTGCCCCGTACTCGATACGGGGGCGAACGGATTGGGGTCGAGCCGGCGGCCGAGGTCAGACCCTTCCTCGACGACATCGGACTACGAACCCGCGTCGGCTCGACCCGGCCCGCGCGCGAGCGAGGCGACCAGGGCCAGCAGAGTGACAGCCGCGGCCGCCGCCCACGTCACGCGGAACGCGTCGAAGGCGGTGTCCAGCGGTTGATCCCCGACCACGGCCACGCCCAGAAGTCCGGCCGCCAGCACGCCCCACAGCGTGCCCCAGAGCGCCTGACCCACGGACTGCCCGGTATTCCGCGCCAATGACATGGTGGCGCTGGCCTGTCCGCGATGGCGCGGTGCCGCGGCCCCCATGAGCGAGCTGGCGTTGGCGCTGTTGAACAGGGCCAGTCCCACGCCCGTCACCAGGGTCCGCGCGACCACGTCTCCCGGGCCGGCGGCGTCGCCCAATGTGGCCATCAACGCAAGTCCCACGGCGGTAAGCGCCACGCCCACCGAGGCAACGGACCGCGTCCCCAGGCGATCGGCGAGCGCTCCCGACGGCGGCCCCAGCAGTCCCATGAGGACCGGGATCGTCGCCAGCACCAAGCCGACTTGGACCGGAGCCAGCCCCAGACCGCGCTGCAGATAAAACGGCAGCAGCAGGACGAGCGACGACAGCCCGGCGAACGCCAGAAACGCCGCCAGCGTCGCCGCGCTCAGCTCGCGCACGCGGAACATCCCGAGGTCGACCGTTGGCGCCGGCGAGCGGCGCTGCCAGGCCAGGAATCCACCGAGCAACACAATGCCCATCAGCAAAGGCACGAGCACCAGCGGCGCCACCAGACCCGCGACTTGCACCCGGTTGAGCCCGAACAGCACCAGCATGACGCCGACCACCAGCGACGCCGCCCCGGGGACGTCGAACCGCCGAGGTCCAATGGGTGCGACGTAGGGGAGGGACCGCAGCCCCAACGCCAGGCTAATCAGGCCAACCGGGACGTTGAGATAGAAGATCCAGCGCCAACCGATGGTGTCTACGAGCACGCCCCCGGCGAGCGGCCCGGTGATGAGACCCGCCGAAACCGCGCTGAGCACCCAGCCCATGGCGCGGCCGCGCTCGTTCTCCGGGAATGCGTCGATCACCAGCGCGGCGCCGATGGCCTGCGTGGCGGCGCTGCCAAGTCCTTGCAGGACCCGACACGCCACCAGCATCCACACGTTGACCGCCATGCCCGACAGCAGTGAGCCGGCCACGAAGATCGCGAGGCCCGCCACGAAGAATCGCCGCCGCCCCAGCACGTCCGCGGCGCGACCGAACGGCAGCAGCAGCCCGGTGATGACCAGCAGGTAGGCCAGCACCACCCACTGCAGCGCGTCGAAGGTTGCGTTCAGCTCGACGGCCAGCGTGGGCAGCGTGATGTTGACGGCGCTGGAGTCGAGCGTGGCCATGAACACGCTGGTCATGACGACCACGAGCGTGGTCCACTTGCGCGAAAGTCGCATCCGGTTCATGTCGCGCGGCGGGTCAGCTGAGCGAACGCGCGAACTGCACCAGCGCGCCCGCGAGCCGCTCGGCGTCTTCCGTTGAGATCGAGCTTGTGATCATGACGGTCGCGAGGCCCGCGGCGCTCTCGGCGTCCACATAGTGGTCCAGGCGCTCGCGCAGCGCTTCGAGGTCCTCCGCGGGCACGCCGCGGCGGCGCAGCAGGTCGAGGGCAACCTCCAGGCGCGGTTCTCGATGCCGGGCGTCGGGCGCGTAGACCCAGGCGATGCTCTGCAGCCGCTCCTCCAGCGGCGCCTGCAAGGCGAACCCCCGCGCGGTCGGTCGCAGCGGCAAACCCGCATCCTGCCAGCGGCCCAGCAGGTGCTCGCAGATGGGGAACAGCTCCGAGGGCATCCGGCGCTGGAGCGCCCGCACTTCGTCGTCGTCGCTGCGGTAGATGCGGAACTCAGCCTCCACCAGCCGCCCCCAATGCTCGGACCGCGGATCGGCGCCTTTTCCGGGTAGGGGCGGTTCGCGAACCGCCCGCCGGAGACCCCGCCAGCCGCCGAGTATTTCCCCTCATCCTGTCCTCCTCCCACCAGGGGAGAAGGGACTGGCCCACGGACCCCCTGCTTGGCATCAGGTGCACCCGCGCTCACCGGCCGGAGCCCGGTTCCCTTTACCTCGACGGGAGAGGGTTAGAGCCTGCCCCGTACTTGATACGGGGGTGAGGGTGCCGGCGGCCCATGCTGCGTGCAGCAAGGGAGTCCCACTCTCAATCACCGGGAAGCCGCTCCGGTTCGGCGCACGTTCCAGAGTAGCGGCGCGGCCCTACTTCAGCAGCCGCCCGATCAGTCGCGCGAATAGCGTCGAAAGCCCCAGAGCCACGCCAAAGGCCACGGCCGCCCGCGGCCCGAACAGCGCCCGCACGTTGCCCTGGATATTGGCGCCCACCACGGCCAGCGTCAGCACCCGGTCGGCCTGCACGTTGCCCGCCACGACCCACGACGCCGCCACGTTCTCCAGCTTCGCGTTGGCGGTCAGGGCGCCCGCGACGGCGCTGTTGCGCACGGTGGCCTCCCGCGCGGCCACGCCGCCCACCAACGTTTGACCGGTGGCAAGCGCATCGGCCTGCGCGACGCCGATGGCCGAGGCGTCGCTTTGGAGGACATCGGTCTGAATGCGGCGCACCGACCCGCCGCGCACGATGGCGTTTTCAGCGCGCACCACGCCCACCGGCTGGCGGTTCAGGCGCACGGTCTCGCCGCGGGTCTGCTGCAGCGGCTGGTGATCGTCACGATCGGTCATCTGGGCCTCCCGTTGCCGGCTGAGTCGAGGACGCGGCCTCCCATGCGGCAGCCCGAGCCGCATCGTAAACCGTCTGCAAGCGAACGTCGTGGTCGCGCGCGGCGCGGGCGCAGTCGTCGGCCTCCGGCGCCACGTCGCGCAATCGTCCGTCAACGTACGAAGCCTTGACCCCAATCTCCCCATAGGGCGTGTTTACCCGCAGCGAATGCCGCGGCACTTTCACGCGCCGCGCGTCATGAAGCCGCACGCCCAGCGTCGACGTCTCGCGCAGCAGCACGTCGACCGCGGCATCGCTCGTTTCCGGGGACGCCAGAACGCGGACCAGCGTTCCGGGTCGCCCCTTCTTCATCACCAGCGGCGTGAGGGTGACGTCCAGCGCACCGACCTCGAAGAGGCGCTCGCTGACCGAGGGGTAGTGCTCCGGATTCATGTCGTCCACATTCGCCTCGATCACCGTCACCACGTCCGCGCCGAGCGTGGGAGCAGACTCACCCAGCGTGACCCGCAGCACATTGGGGATGGCGAGGTCGGCGGTGCCCGCGCCATATCCGGTCGCCGTCACCCGCATGGGCGGCGCATGGCCGGCGTGGGTCGTGAACTCCGTCAGCACCAGGGCGCCCGTCGGCGTGAGCAGCTCCGCATCAACGTCGTTTGCGTAGATCTCGAGCGGCGCCCCCTCGAGGAGTTGCAGCGTCGCCGGCGCCGGAACCGGCAGCACACCGTGCGAAGTCGTGACCGTTCCCGTGCCCGCATTGATGGCCGACGTGCTCATGGCATCGATGTCCAGCAGGTCCACGGCCACGCACGCGCCCACGATGTCGAGCACCGCGTCCACCGCGCCGAGCTCGTGGAAGTGCGCGTGGTCCGGGTCCACGCCGTGAACCGTCGCCTCGGCGACCGCCAGCCGCCGCACCATGCTCAGGGCCCGGTCTTTGATGGGCGCTCCCAGTCCGCTCGCAGCAATGACTGCCGCCATCGACGCGGGGTCGCTCAGCGTTCCGTGCCCGGCGGCGGCCTCGATCTCGAAATCCATGTGCGTCGCCGCGATCGGACCCTTGCGCACCGCACGACGGACCAGGCGCCACGGCGGCAGATCGAGCGTGCGCAGCTCGGCCTCCAGCGCGGCCTGGTCCAGCCCGGCATCGAGCAGCGCGCCCAGAAACATATTGCCGCTGGCGCCCGACGGGCAATCGACGCGGGCGATGGTCATTCGGTCGCCGCTCCGCCGGCGCGCCGCGCGATCAGCGCCGCCTGATATCCCGCGCCGAAACCGTTGTCGATGTTCACCACCGACACGCCGGGCGCGCAGCCGCTGAGCATGGTCAGCAACGCCGCAATGCCGCCCAGCGAGGCGCCGTAGCCCACGCTGGTGGGCACGGCGATCACCGGCCGGTCCGTCAGGCCGCTCACCACGCTGGGCAGCGCCCCCTCCATGCCCGCGACCGCCACGATGGCGTCGGCCGCGTCCAGGCGCTCCCGCTGGGCAAGCAGCCGATGCAGTCCGGCCACGCCCACGTCGCCGACGGTCGTCGCGTCCGCGCCGAGCGCCTGGGCCGTCACGTGGGCTTCCGCCGCCACCGCCGCGTCGGACGTGCCGCCGGTGAGCACGAGCACGCGACCCTTGGGTTCGGGCCCTGACTCGGGCACGCGGGTGATCATGCGCGCGTCCGCGTGAAACACCGCGTCCGGCAACTCGGCGCGCACGGACTCGAAAGCCGCCATGTCGGTCTTGGTGACGAGCACCGGCTGCGCGTGGCCCGCGATCGACGCCGCGATAGCGGCGATCTGGGCCGGGGTCTTGCCCGCGCCGTAGATGACCTCGGGCATGCCGGTGCGCAGCGCGCGGTGGGTATCGACGCGGGCGAATCCCAGGTCGTCGATGGGCTGATAGCGCAGCCGTTGCATCGCGGCCTCGGCGGTGATCGCGCCGCCGGCGACCTGCTCCAGCAGGTCACGCAGATCGTCGGGCGTCACACCAGGACTCGGCGAATGCTCGTGAACGCCTGCGGACCGGCATAGCGCCCCGCCGCGCCCAGGTCCTCCTCGATGCGCAGCAGCGCGTTGTACTTGGCCACGCGGTCGGTGCGGCAGGGCGCCCCGGCCTTGATCTGTCCGGCGTTCGTGGCCACGGCGAGATCGGCGATGGTCGTGTCCTCGGTTTCGCCGGAGCGGTGCGAGACGACCACGCTGAACCCCGCGCGCTGGGCCATCTCGATCGCCGCCTGGGTCTCGGAAAGCGAGCCGACCTGGTTGACCTTGATCAGAATGCTGTTGGCCGACTGCTCTTCGACGGCGCGTTCCAGGCGCTCGGTGCTCGTGACCAACAGGTCGTCGCCCACGAGCTGCACGCGGTCGCCCAGGGCCGCCGTCAGGTCGCGCCAGCCCGGCCAGTCGTCCTCGCCCATGCCGTCCTCGATCGACAGCAGCGGAAACCGGTCGGCCCACTCGACCCACAGCTCGACCAATTCGGCGCGTGACAGCACGCGGTCCTCGCGGTCCAGGCGATAGGTGCCGTCGGGCTGAATGAGCTCGGTCGCCGCGGCATCGATGCCGAGGTATATGTCCGCCCCGGGCTGATACCCCGCGGCCTCGATGGCCTGCACGAGCAGCTCCATCGCCGCGGCGTTGGAGGGCAATGCCGGCGCGAAGCCGCCCTCGTCGCCGACGCTGGTTGACAGCCCGCGCCGCGTCAGCTCGTCGTGCAGCGAGTGGTAGACCTCGGCGCCCGCCCGCAGCGCCTCGCTGAAGGTCGGGCGGCCCACGGGCATGACCATGAACTCCTGGAAATCGGTGCTGCCGGCGGCGTGCTGTCCCCCGTTGAGCAGGTTCATCATCGGTACCGGCAGGGTATTGCCGAACGGCCCGCCCACGTAGCGGTAGAGCGGCAGCCCTACCTCATCCGCCGCCGCGTGCGCCACCGCGAGCGAGACTCCCAGGATGGCGTTGGCGCCCAGCGAGGATTTGTTCGGCGTGCCGTCCGCCGCCAGCAGCATCTCGTCCACGGCGGTCTGGTTGGTCGCGTCCTCGCCCTCGATCTCGGGGCCGAGCACGCTGAGGATGTGGTGGACGGCCTTCTGCACGCCGCGTCCGTGATAGCGCTCGGGGTCCTGGTCGCGCAGCTCCAGGGCCTCGTGGGCGCCGGTCGAAGCCCCCGACGGCACCGCGGCACGCCCAATCGCGCCACTCTCCAGCACGACGTCAACCTCGACCGTCGGGTTACCCCGCGAATCGAGAATCTCCCGCGCGCGCACATTGGCAATGGCCGTCACGGCTGCATCCTTCGGCGGCCCTTAGGAATCGTAATGGTCAAGATATCCGGTCAGGGGAGGGCGATTCGCGAATCGCCCCTACCTATGCGTCCCGGTCCGGCCCTTTCTCCCCTGGCGGGAGAAGGTTGGGATGAGGGGGATTCGCATCGGTCGCCTAGACCACTTCAACGTCGATCACGATCCGCCGGATCGACTGCGTGGGCAGCTCGTTCGTGCCCAGCTCGCGCGTGAAGTCTGAGTGCGAGTACGCCACGTGCAGCTGATTGCCCCGCTGTATCACCGAGGTGTACGAGCAGCCGGGACCGGTGTGGAAGGCGAACGGATACTCCCAATGCTCGCCGGTGCCGTCCAGGCTCAGCGTCACGTGCGTGATCTGGGGATGGCCGTAGGCCCCGCGCCCGGCCACGCAGGCCAGCACGCCGTTGGGCAGCTTCTGCAGGCGCGGCTTGACGCCCTGCCAGCCGACCGACTCCGGCGCCGACCACGTCTTGCCACCATCCGTCGAGCGCGACTGGAACATGGGCGAGTAGCCGCCCGTCCGCATCATGCAGAGGATGTCGCCGTTGTCGAGCTGGATGACGTCCGGCTCGTCGAACCCCTCGTCCACCGCCCGGTCCGCCGGGCCGTAGACCGGCTTGTGGTCGTCGGGATGGAAGTGCTCGACGAACTTCCAGGTGCGCCCACGGTCCGACGAGCGGACGACGGAGCTCGAAAAGCTGTATTGCATCATGGGCCGCCCGCTGGGGCTGATTTGGTCGAGCACCTCGGGCGGGCCGACCTGCTGCTCGAACACCGTCATGTAATCCCCGTTGTCCAGCTCGATCAGGCGGGAGTAGTTCTCAAACGACGCCTCCTCCCACGGAAACCCCTCGACCTTGAACGGGTGGAGCTCCAGCAGCTCGCCCGACTTCGTCCACCGGCGCAGCTGAAATGTCGAATCCGCCCGCTGCTGCACGAGGTGATACGGCCCCTCGGCGCTCAGATTCGGCTCCTGGTAGTTCTCGAGGGGATAGGTGTCGATGCGCGTGATCGTGCCGTCGCTGGGGTAGCCGATGATCCCCGAGCCGAAATCCATGGTGTTCAGGCCGGTGTCGGGATGCCGGTCGATGAACGGCGAGTCGTCCGGCGCCGGCTGCCAGGTCGCGCCCAGATCGCTGGAGACCACCGCCGCGAGCGGCTCCACGCCGCCATGCCGACCCCGGTGGTAGGACAGGAAGAGATTGTCGCCCTCGAGCTCCACGAGGCCCGGAAAGTTGACGACGCTGTCGGTCACCTCCAGCCACACGTCGGGCTCCGACGCGCTGATCACCACCTCGCGCGATCCGTTGCTGTACCTTGCCTGCTTGATCATCGCTACACCCCACCCCTGAGGCCGCACCACTGGCGGCCACCTGCATCGTAGGAGCCGGAGGCCGCGGGCGCACGGAATACTGCGCGAATGCCGACACTTTGCGGTTCCAAATCAGCTGAGTCCAGCTCGGGCAAATTTCCGGAACTCTCTTCGGAGCTACAATTGCGCCACCAGAGAACACTCGGGAGAGGCCGATGGACGTCCAAAGCGCCGTGCAGAAGGCGCGAGCGTACCTTCAGGAGCTTTTTCAGGGCGAAGAGATTGAGGACATCGGTCTCGAAGAGGTCGTTTTTGACGAAGAGTCAAATGAGTGGAAGGTGACCATTGGTTTCTCGAGACCTTGGGAAAAGCCAAACATCGACTTCGCGCTGAGCGAAGGACCAAAGCGATCCTATAAGGTGATTCGGATCGACAACAATGGAACCATTAAGTCGCTCATGGACCGTACGTTGACCGTTCAGCGCAATTGATGCCGCTGACCGGTTTCTTCATCGACACGAATCTCCTTGTATTGCTGGTTGTTGGGAGTGTGGGAAGAGATCTGATCTCGAAACATAGCCGCCTGCAGAGCTTTGAAGTGGAAGACTATGACCGACTGCTTAGTCTGATCCGAAACTTTAAGCGAGTGTTTGTGACGCCGAACACGCTTACAGAGACCTCCAACTTGCTTGCTCAGCATGGAGACCCGGAGCGTTCCTACTTCTTTCGAAGATTCCGGAGCATTATCGAAAGCAGCCAGGAATTTGTCGTTGCCAGCGATGTGGCAGCGGCCAACAATAGGTTCACGCAGCTTGGACTTAGCGACGCGGTGCTCTTGGAAGCAGTAAATGCGGAGCGCCCGCTGGTTACCGTCGACTCAGACCTCCATCGAGCAGCTTTGTCGAAAGGGCCGAGTACCGCCGTAAACTTCTTGCATCTCCAGAACCGACGCCGCTAGGCCTAAACTGAATCGCTCAAATCCGCCGCGTGGTGTTGGTGAAATGCTCGACTCTCTCGGACCGCAGTGGCCGGTCGAGGATGGTGGCCGCGCGGGAGGAAAGCCGCTTTCGTCAGCACCTGGTTGCCGTTGGGCCTATAGCGCCAGACGGCTCCGGGGACGTTTCACCGGTCGGCACCGTCGCTGAGACAGATTTCGAAGCTGGTGTCGCCGAGCACGGCGTCTTGATCCGCCATTCCGGGCTCGACCCCGAATCCAGCGGGCTATTCCCTTGTTCGCGGTGAGCCCGTAGAACCATCAACGAGTTGAGAGGCGTCACTCTCACCGACTGACGATCGCCGTCTAGTCCTTCGACGCAGTACGGGAGCCGCCGAGGCCGATGGTCGCCAATCCCAGCGCCAGACCGATCGGCGCGAGCGACAGCGCGGCGGGAATCGGCGCATGGCCGACCGCGCCGATCACGACGTCCAAAAGGCTCGGCGGTCGCGGCTCCTCATCCGGGGAATCGTGGGCGGCGCTGGCCGAACGCTTCTCGTCGTCGGCGTGATGGTGGTCGTCCGCCGCACCCTCGTCGCCATGGGCGTGATGGTCGTCCGCCTTCCCCTCGTCGTGGTGATGGCCGGCGCCTTCCGTCTCCTCATGGTGGTGGGAGTCCTGGGCGCTCGTCATGCTTTCGCGGCGATCTTCGTGCTGGTGGTCATGCGATTCCGGGTCGAGATTCGCGGCGATGTGTTGCCAGGCTCCGAGCAGGGCGCCCACCATCGTCAACACCGCAACCACGCGCGCGAGCCTGACCGTGACGGCCGTCTGGCGAACGGCCAAACCGACCGTGGCTGCTACGACAATCCCGAGCACGATCCACGGCGCAAACTGCCAGGGGCTGAGCCAGTGCCGGTCGTAGGCGAGGGCCAGGCTAGTGCCCACCACACCCACCGCCACGAGCAGCACCAAGCCTGTCCGAAGCCGTGCCGTCGCGCCGTCCCGCCCAACCATGTCAGTCATGGTACTCGCGATACCTGCAGGCGTGCAGGGCCTGCGGGCTCAGACGGCGACACTCGACGGCCTCTCGCTATTGAGAGTCGAGGGAATCCTCAGCGCTCGTTCATCTCATCCCGCGTGAACCGACGGCCGCCGGTCGCAATTTCGCCGCGCAGCAGGTGGACGGTGGCGATGGCCGCCTCAGCCGGCTGTCGGCGCCCGGCATGGTCCTCCAGCCGTCGCCGAAACTGGGCGTTCATCGTCGTCCGCTTGGCCGCAGCGCGGCGTCGCCCAGACACGGACGGCCTCCGACTAGATCGTGTGCATGAACGGCACGTGCTCGGTGCCGTTGATGACGGCCAGCGCCAGGTCGCGGAAGCGAATCGTTTCCGCCGTGTTGTCGACCTGGTTGCAGTTCCAGATTGCCGTCCACACGAACTCGACGCCGAACCAGCCGCCATAGCCGACTTCCTGCATCTTCTCGATGATGCGGCGGTAGTCGATGACGTTCTCGTCGAAGTCCACCTGCATCCGGTCCGGCGCGCAGCCGCGGCAGTGGAAGTGGCGGGCGTGGGGCAGCAGCGGGTCCACGCTGGTCTGCTCCATGCCCTGGTAGACGAAGTGGCAATAGTCGAGCGTGAGCTTGAGGCCCGGCACCAGGTCCAGCATTTCCAGCGCCAAGTCCACGGTGTTGGCGTTGGTGCCGACCGCGGGCTCGACCGAGACCGCGATGCCGTGTTTGTCGCCCTGATCGACGCGCCACTTCAACTCCTCGGCGGAGTTTTGCAGCGACTCGGTGGGCGACTCACCCTCGAACGGCACGCCGCAGGTCGACGAAATGCCCTTGGCTTCGAGGCGGCGCGACAGCTCCACCACGTCGTTGAAGTACATGCGCCCGGCTTCTCGCTCCGCCGGATCGGGATTGTTCGGCACCATGCCGCCGGGTTCGGTGCTCGGAATCAAGAATACGTCCGCAGGCTCCAGGTTGTTCCGCTCCAGCCGCTCGCGCAGGATGCCGGCCCACATGGGCACGTCGCCGTGGATCACTTCGGGGCGAATGTGCGAGCGGTTGCCGAAGATCCCAAGATCGACACCCTCGAATCCGAGGGTCGAGATCAGGGCCAGGGATTGCTCGTGGCGGAGCAGGGGCCAGGTGAAATCGGCGCAGGCGAGCCTAATGGACATGGAATCACCTCCCGCGGGTGCGTCGGCCCATGGTCGCAAACTCGGCGCAAGCGCGCCCGGCTGCCAGCGGCGGCGCCGACCCGCGTTGCCCCGGAGCGGCATACACTCCAGCACACGCTGATCGAGGGAGGCATCGACCCCTGCTCCTGAATCGCCGAGCCTCGCTTCGAACGCCCATGGGGGCCGCCCGGCGTCTAGGCGCCGCGCTGGCAGCCCTCGTCGTCTGCGGCGCCGTCGTGCTGGCGGCCTGCGACCCAGTCGAGCCCGCCGCCGACGCCACCCCCACGCTCGCACCAGATCCCCGGGCCGAAACACAGGACCCCATGGTGCCCGTGGTGCGGGGGCGGCTTGAGAACCGCCTGCGGATTCCGGGGCTGGTCGAGGCCCGGGGACAGGAGATCCTGACCTTCGACGTGCCCGGCGTCGTGGGCGCCGTGCGCGGACAGCGCGGGGTGATGGTGCAGGCGGGCAGTGTCTTGATATCGCTCGATGCGGAGTCGCTGAACGCCGAGATCGGCGGCGCACGCCAGGCCCACGTGACCACCCTGGAAGAGCTTGCGGCGGTCGAGGCTCGGCTTTCCGCCGAACGGGTGGCCGCCGAGCGCGCCGTACTTGCGGCGGCGGCCGAGCGAGCCGAGCGCCAGCGGGTGTGGGAAGCGCTCACCGCGCCTGCGCCCGACCATGAGGTGATCCTCCAGCAAGCGCGCATTGCGCTGCTCGCGCAGGTGCTCACCGACCGCCACGCGGCGGTTGAGGCCGCCGAGCGTTCGGTCGACGCGCTCATCGCGACCACGCGGGCCGAGCGTGCGCTGCGCGAGGCCGACCTGGCCGAGGCCCAGGCCGAACGCGACGCGCTGCCCGAGGACGCGTCGGCGCGCGAGTTGGCGGCAGCCGACGCGAATCTGGCCACCGCCGAGCTTGCGGTCGCCGAGGCGCGCGCGGTCGAGGAGCAAGCGGCCGGCCCGGACGGACCGCCTCGACTGCGCGCGGCCCGGCGGGCTCGGGCCGCCGCCGAGTTGGACCTGTTGACCGCGCAGGCCGACCTCGGCCGCCTGACGGCGGCCCCACCGGCCGCCGAGCTGGCCGCGGCCGAGGCGGCGCTCACCTCGGCGCAATACGAATATGACCTCGTCGCCGAGGCGCGGGCGGCGCTGGACGCCGGCACCTCGCCGCTTGCCGTGGACGCCCAGCGGTTGCGGGCCGAGGCCGAGCGTCTCGATAAACGAATCGCCCTGCTCGAGAGCCGAACGACGCAGTTGGAAATCGCGGCGCCCTACGACGCGATCATTTCGCGCGTGCTGACGGTGCGAGGGCGCGAGATTGCCCCCGGCGACCCGGCCATCGAGCTGGCAAGAGCCACCGACCTGGTCTTCGAAGCCGTGGCCGGTCCGGCGCAAGCCGCCAACCTGCGCATCGATCAAAAGGTCAACGTCACGCTCCGGGAGTTTGCCCAGACACCCTTCGAGGGAACGGTCGTCACACTGCCGCTGGACACGGGCGACCCGTCGGACAAGCCCTTCATCCAGCTCGCGGTGGACTGGGGCGACCAACCGGTCACGATCGGCCTGCAGGGCGTCATCAGCGTCTTGCTGGGCGCGTCCGACGGCGTGCTCAAGGTGCCCGCGACCGCCGTGTGGACCCTCAACGGTCGCTCGTTCGTCGAGACCCTGATCGACGGGCGCCGTCGCACGCTGCCGGTGACCCTGGGCATGGGAACCGATGACGAGGTCGAGATCGTCCACGGCCTGTCCGAGGGCGACATGATCTTCGCCACCGTTCGCTCGTGATCTTCTCGGGGGTCGGCGCCGCCGGGCGCACCGTGCTGGCCCTCGTCGGATTCGCCGCGCGGAGGCTGCGCAGAAACCCGATACACGCCCTCACCACGCTGCTGGGACTGTCTCTCACGGTCGGCGTGGTCACCGCCGTGCCGCTCTACGCCGAGGGCATGAGCACCCGCCTGCTGCGCGAGCACCTGCGCGCCTCGCCGGAGCCGCTCGACCTGGGCGTGGTGATCGAGCACGGCGAAGCGCAGCTGCCGGACGATCTCACGACATCGCTGGCGGCATACCGGCGAGCCGACCGGTTCTTGGGTGAGGCCGTCGCGACCCATCTGGGCGTTCCCTCGTCAGCCATCGTGCGCTTGGTGAAATCCGACAACCGGCACCTGCTCTTCACAACCGACGACCCGGACGCGCCCCTGCGCGAGGGCGTTCCGTGGGGCGGGTTGGCCGCGATTTCCGGGCTGGCCGAAAACGTCGAAATACTGGAAGGCCGCGCGGCCACTGACGAGGTCTACACGCTGCGCATGCCGTCCGGCGCGCTGGTTCCCCTGGTGGAGGCCGTTGCCGCAACGGACATGCTCGACGCCGGGGGCCTGGTGGTTGGGGACCAGGTGCAGCTGCGCTTCGGCGACCCGCGGGCGCTTGACACACCGCAGGCGGTCGTCGCCGTCGACATCGTGGGACGCTTCGCACCCATCGACGGGCGCCACGCCTACTGGCCCGAGGATGTCGAGGAGCTGACGGCGCGCACCCTGTTCACGCCGCCGGCCGCATTCGTCGACGGTCTGCTGGCGCGCTATCCCGACGTTTCGCATCCGCGGCTCCTGGACCGCGCGGTGTGGTTCGCTCCGCTGGACGCCGTCGCGCTGCAGGCGTCGTCCGCCGGTCGGACGCGCGAGGGAATCTTCGCCGTGCGCACGAT
Source organism: Chloroflexota bacterium (assembly GCA_026708035.1). NCBI lineage: Bacteria > Bacillati > Chloroflexota > Chloroflexota bacterium. The sequence continues at coordinate 36,936 of JAPOVQ010000012.1, forward strand.
TGCCGAGCGGGTGCTGCCGTATATGAGCGTGCAGACTCGCTTGGAGCGCGACCTCGAACGGTTCGAGGGCCGCCTGGTGGTGCTCACCGTGGCCCTGCTGGCGCTCAGCGTGCCCATTGTCCTGATGGTGCTGGGGTTCATGCGGCTCTCGGTGTCGCTGGCCATCGAACGGCAGCGCCAGGAGGTGGCGCTGCTGCGCAGCCGCGGGGTGGGCGTGATCCAACTGGTCGGCGTGTATCTCATCGAGGGGCTGCTGATCGGGGCGCCGGCGCTGGCAATAGGCCTGGTGCTGGGCGTGGGCTTTGCCCAGGCCATCGGACAGACGGCGAGCTTTCTAGCCTTCGACGCCCGAGCGCCGCTGGACATTGCGCTGACGGGGAACCAGGTTGCCGTTGGCGCAGCGGCAATCGGGGTCAGTCTGCTGGCGATGCTGGGGCCGGTCGTGGCGGCGGCCCGACTGAGCATCGTGGGCGCCAAGCAGCAGGCCTCGCGGAGCCTCGATCGACCGCTCTATCAACGGCGGCTGCTCGACGTGCTGCTGCTGGCAGCGGCGGTTGCAGGGTTCTACCTGTTGCGGACCGTGGACGCACTGCCCGGCGAGACCGAGGACGACCTGCTGCTGGCCGACACGCTGCTGGTATTGGCGCCGATACTCTTTATCTTCGCGGTTTCGGTCTTCGCCCTCCGCGCCTTTCCGCATCTCGTGCGGACGCTCGCCGCGCTCACCTCGCGGGTATCCGGCGTCAGCGCCTTCGTGGCCCTGCGCCAAATCGGACGCAGCCCGGCCCACTACACCAGCCTCGTCTTGCTGCTCTCGCTGACCTTTGCCCTGGGGGCCTTCAGCGCGTCGTTTGCGGCCACGATCGATCGCAACATCATCGATCGCGTCTACTTCGCGACCGGGGCCGACGCCCGAATTGTCGAGAGCGGGCACTTCGACGCCGACACTCAATCCTGGTACATCGCCCCGGTGGATCGGCACCTGGACGTGGTGGATGCCGGCGGCCGGCAGGTCGTCACGGAAGCGGCGCGACACTGGGTCAAGAACGCGCTGTTGCACGTCGACACGCCGTCGGTGAACGCACTGCGCGAGGTTCGGCTGCACGCGGTCGACCCGATTCCCTTCGCCCGGACCGTCGCGTGGCGCGAAGACTACGCGCCGGCTTCGCTCAACGGGCTCGCCAATGCGCTCGCCGCCGACGACCGCGGCGTGATCCTGGAGCGCGCACCGTTTCACGAGACCATGGGCGTGCAGCTTGGCGATTCCGTGACGATGGAGATCAATCGGGTGGTGGTGCCGTTCGTGGTGGTGGGCTGGATGGATGCGCTGCCGGGCCACAGTCGAGGTTTCGGCTCATTCGCCCTCGCCAATCTCCCCTACGTCGACCGCGTGGTTGGGCGCTCGCCGTGGGGGACCTATGTGCAGCTGCTGCCCGACGCGCCGGCCCAGGAACTCATCCAACCCTTGAACGACCTCGACATCCGGGCGCTGCGCACCGTGGACGCCAGGGACGAAATCGTCCAAGCGCGCCGCGACGCCGTGCTCGTCGGCACGTTTGGCTTGCTGACGCTGGCGTTCATCGTTGCCGCGGGCCTCACCCTCAGCGGCTTCGGCATGCACGCGGTCCTGTCGTTTCGCCGGCGCGTGCAGGAGTTCGGCATCCTGCGCGCCATGGGGATTTCCACGCGCCAGATGGCCGCCATCGTGGCGCTGGAGCAAGGATTTCTGGTGCTGCTCGGCACGGCCGTGGGGACGGCCATCGGCATGGTGACCGCCGCGCTGTTCGTGCCGTTCCTCGAGCTCAGCGCCGGAGAGCGCGAGGCGTTTCCACCCTTCATCGTCGATAGCGCCTGGGACGACGTCGCCAAGATCTACGTGGTGTTCGGCGTGCTCATCGCCGCGGCGTTGCCGCTCTCGATTTGGCTCCTGCGGCGCGTGCGCACCCACGAGGCCATCAAGTTTGGCGAGGAATCCGGATGAGCGACGCGGTACACGTGCGCTGCCAGGACCTGGTGCGGATCTACAAGGTCGCCGAGCTGGAGGTCGTCGCGCTGCGCGGCCTCAATCTCGAAGTGGCCGCGGGCGAAATGATGGCGATCGTGGGCAACAGCGGCAGCGGCAAGAGCACGCTGCTCAACATCCTGGGCGGGCTCGACCGGCCGTCGGCGGGCGCGTGCAGTGTCGGCGGGATCGATCTGGTCAACGCCTCGGGCGCGGAGCTGGCGGAATACAAGCGCTACGACGTGGGATTTGTGTGGCAGCAGAGCGCGCGCAACCTCATCCCCTATCTCAGCGCCCTGGACAACGTGCTGGCGCCCATGCTGTTCGCGGGCGGCGCGGGGCCGACGGAGCAGCGCCGGGCGCGGGAGCTGCTGGCGGCGTGCGGACTGGCGGAGCGGATGAGCCATCGGCCGCCGCAGCTTTCGGGCGGCGAGCAGCAGCGCGTGGCGATCGCGGTGGCGCTGGCCAACGAGCCCGAGCTGCTGCTGGCGGACGAGCCCACGGGTGAGGTCGACAACCAGACGGCCGGCGACATCTACGATCTGCTGCGGCGGCTCAACGCGGACCGTCGCCTCACGGTGATGATCGTGACCCACGACCGGGACGTCACGCGCCACGTGGACCGGGTGGTGGCGATTCGCGACGGGCAGACCAGTTCGGAGATCGTGCGGCGCGTGGGCCTGCCGGGCGCCGACGAGCCGGCGCACGAGGAGTACGTGATCGTCGACGAAACCGGCCGCCTGCAGATTCCCCGCGACTATCTCGAGGAGCTGGGCATTTCCGGACGCGCGACCGTGGACGTGGACGCCGACGAGGGACGGCTGGTGGTGCGGCCGGCGGAATCCTCCGGCGAGCGCGACGGAACCGAGGCCAAGCCATGACTCCGGTGGCCGACGCTCGATTTCCGGTGGCCCACGCCGCGTGCAGCGTGGGAGTGCAAATGATGTCCAAAGTGATCGTGGGGGCATCGTGAGCGCGTCTCCGTCGTCGGCGGTCGTGCAACTGCTCGACGTCTCGCGCCGCTTTGGCGAGGGCCTCGCCGCGGTGACGGCCGTCGCCGGCGCGACGTGGGACATCGCCCGCGGTGAGCTCCATGCGCTGCGCGGACGGTCCGGCTCGGGCAAGACGACCCTGCTTAATCTGATTGGCGGCCTGGACCTGCCAACCGAAGGACGGGTGGTGTTCGACGGCGCCGATCTTGGAACACTGAGCGAGGACGAGCTGGCCGGCGTGCGTCGCCGCAGTCTCGGGTTCGTGTTTCAGACGTTCGCCCTGCTTCCGGTGCTTTCGGCGCGGGAGAATGTGGAGTTGGCCCTGCGCGTGGCCGGCGCCCCGTCGGCGACGTGGAGCGAGCGCACGCGCGAGGTGCTGCGGCTGGTCGGCCTGGAGTCGCGCGCGGATCACCGCCCGTTCGAGCTAAGCGGGGGCGAGCAGCAGCGGGTGGCCATCGCCCGCGCTATCGCCAATCGACCCGACGTGCTGCTGGCCGACGAGCCCACGGGCGAGCTGGACAGCAACACCGGACTCGAGATCATGCTGCTCTTCCGCCACATCGTGGCCGCCGAGGGCGTGACCGCCGTGGTGGCGACCCACGATCCGGCGCTGAGCCAGATCGCCGACCAGACGATGGTCATGCGCGACGGGCATCTCGCCGAAGCTGAAGGACCGCTGGACTTCGACCTGCCGGACCTGATCCAGCACGTGGAGATCGTGGATCCCGACGCGACGGCGCGCACGCCGTAGAGCCAATGTGATCGCCAACCGTATGATGGACGCACGAGAAAGCGTGCTAGATTGACACCAGCTATGGGCGTCAAATACGCAGCTCAATGTTGCATTGCAAACAGTGTTGATCAATCACTTGTTCGTGCTAGCTAGATAGGTAGTTATGTGCCTCCTGAAGCAAATGTAGAACCGACCTATGACACTCTTTTATTTCTTGCCTTCTCGGCGTTTATCGCATGGTTTATCGCGGTTGCAGCACTCGTCGTTGCTCACTTCAAGCGCACCGATTACAATGCCGATAGCTTACGTAGACGCGTAAGCATCTTCGTTGGATGCGTGATTGTTGCCTGGGTTGTGTTTCTTGTATTGTTCCTCAACTCGTTCTCGTAGGGATTCGTTGACGGACAAAGGGGCGGTCAGCCGGCGAGGCCGACCGGCGTCGAGGCGTGCAATCGTTCTAGTGCTGCGCGCACGCAAGGGAGCAAGAGCAATATGCAACCAGACTTGATCACACTGCCGCCGGACGTCGAGCGGCCCATGGTGGTCCGACGGCGCGACGGGCGCCTCGATGGCTTCTTTCTCAAGGACGCGGACATCCCGACGCCGCGCGTCGCGCGCATCGTCTCGCACGACGACGGGCGCACCTGGGACGAAGCGCCCGACGTGCTGACATTGCCCGAAACCGGCGGGCTGTGGGGCGGCCTGGAAGTGCTGGCGGACGCCGACGACGAGGTTCACTGCTTCTTCATGCACGACCGCGGCTCAGGGGTCTTCGGCGCGCCGCTGGCCGGCGAAGGCGTGGCCCACGAGGGCCCCTACCACGGCAAGTTTCTCGACATCTGGCACCTCAAATCGCGCGATGGCGGCGACGCATGGACCGAGCCGAAGCGGATCTGGGAAGGCTTCACCGGCGCGCTGAACAGCGTCATCCAGCTTCGCGGCGGCCGCATCGTGCTGCCGTTTGCATCGGCCACGGGCCAGACCTGGGCGCACCGGGTCGATACCGGGCTGGACGCGTTCAGCTTCGCCGGCGCCTTCTACTCGATGGTGGTCTACTCCGACGACAGGGGCGATACCTGGCGCCAGGGCACCCGCGACATCAAGTCGTGGGCGCCGATTCCGGCCTACGGCGCCGACGAGCCGGTGATCATCCAGAAGCTCGATGGGCGCGTCTGGATGCTGCTGCGCACGCAGACCGGCCGCCTCTACGAGTCGTTCTCGGACGACGGCGCGGAGTGGTCCGTCGCGCGCCCGACGCCGCTCGTTTCGTCGGACTCACCGGTCGGCCTCGTGCGCCTCAGCGACGACCGCCTGGTGCTGCTTTGGAACTGCTGCCAGCGGTTTCCCTACGCCTACGGCGGGCGTCACGTGCTGCACGCGGCCGTATCCGAAGACGACGGCCTGACCTGGCGCGGCGCCCGCGAGGTGCTGCGCGACCCGCGCCGCCACGATCCGCCGCCCACCAAGGGGGACTTCGGCACCGCCTATCCGTTCCCGGTAGTGACGAGCGACGACGCGGTGATCATCGTCTCGGGCCAGGGCGAAGGCCGCGTGTTGATGGTGCGGCTGGATCCGGCATGGCTCTACGAGACCCGGCAGTCCAGCGACTTCGCAAACGGGCATGAGGATTGGTCGATCTTTGGTACGGCAGGCGTCCAGCGGCAGCCGCATCCGGACCGCGCCGTCGCCTTCGCCCTGCGCCTCACCAAGCAAGAGCCCGGCCGCACGGCCGCGGCGGTCTGGAACTTCCCCGCCGGACGGCGGGGACGCGTACAAATCCGATTGCGCGTGGAAGGGGGCGCCGGTCCGTTTCGGCTCAGCCTCACGGATCACTTCTCCACCCCGTTCGACCCCCAGGACCAGTTCCACAACACCTTCAACGTCCCGGTCGCGCCGGAGGGCCGGATCGCTGGCGAACCCGCGCTCGAGACCGGTCGCTGGCACACGGTCGAGCTGGCGTGGGACACGCAGGAGGAGCGCGCATGCCGCGTTTCGGTCGACGGGCGCCAAGTCACGGCGGTGCCTCAGTTACACGAGACTCTCGGAGTGAACTACCTGCGCGTCGTCGCTCTGTCAGAGCCCCACGACCACGCCGGTCTGTGGATCGAGTCGACGACCGCCGACGTGGAGCCCTGATCTAGCGATCGGAGGATGAGTCGGGCGCCCGCCGCTTCCACGGCAGGTCACCCACGACTCGCCAGCCGATGACGCCCGCCAGGCCCAAGAGCACGGCCATGGCGATTCCCACGAACTCGTAGCCGCGCACATCGAGCAGGAAACCCACCGCCGGCGCGACGCCGAGTTGGACGAGCGAGCCCATGGTCAGCAGCACGCCCAGCGACCGTCCCACGTAGGCCTTGGGCACCCGGTCGCCGATGAGCACCGACGGAAGCACCGCCCCCAGTCCGGTGACCGCGGACAGCGCGCCCGCGGCGATGAACACTCCCAATCCGAGCGGCAGCGTGAGCAGCACCGCCGCGCCGAAGGCGCCCAGCACCATGGCGTAGAACGCGCTGCCGCGGCCGGCGCGGTCCATCAGGTTGCCGCTCAGGAAGGTGAGCACGGCTCGGGCGGCGCTCATGGCGGAAATCGCCACTCCCACGACGGCGGGCGTAAAGTCAAGTCCCTCGCCGGCATAGAGCGGCAGGATCACGCGGCTTTGCCCGACGACCGGACCGGTGAGCAGCATGGCCAAGGCGATGATGGGCCAGACCACGCGGGGCAGTCGCAGGTCGCCGAGGCTGAACATGCGAGGACTTCGCTCCGGACGCGAGGGCGCCCCGCCGCGAACGATGGCCGGAATGACAGCCGCGACGCAAAGACAGAGCGCGGCCGGAAGAATGAGCGCCGCCCGCCAGTCGAACGCGGCGGCAACCACGCCCGCCAGCGCCGGACCGATGAACGCGCCCACCTGGACGCCGGACATGACGCGCGACGTTGCGCGGCCACGCTGCTCGGGGTCAGCCTGCGCCACGGTATAGGCGATGCTGCTGGTGATCATGAACGTCGCGCCCACCGTGGCGATGAGGTTGCCTGCCAGCAGAATCAGGTATCCCGGCGACAGCGCCATGAGCAGCGTGCCGGCGGCGAGCCCCGCAGCCCCGGCGGCAATCGGCACGCGGGCGGGCAGGCGGTCGGCAACCATGCCAGCCGGAATGTTGGTGAGCATGCCCGCCAGCGCCTGCGCCGAGAAGATCAGTCCAAGCTGGGCGAAGGTGAGCCCAAACTCGTCGCGAATCACCACGAGCAATGGGCCCGGTGCGGTGGCCACCACGGCCGTCACCGCCAGGACGGCAAAGACCGTGACGAAATCGGCGCGTGGTCGTGCCATATGCGCGCGGTGTCGAAGGCCGTTTCGGGTTGTGGCTAGGCCATGCTACGTCGCGTTGCCGCCTTGGGTTGCGTGCGGGCGGGTTTCAAACCCGCCCCTACGCTCGCGGCCAGAGGTGTCTGGTAGGGGCAGGTTTCCAACCTGCCCGTGCCACCGAGCATCTGCCGGCGGCAGCCCGAGCGGCAGGCGCCGTGGCAACCGCGCCGATGTGTAGTACAAATGGCCCCGCGCGGGTCCTTGCCCCGGCGCGAAGGCCCGCATCCCCACCCATGGTGAGTACCAGATCACGTTTGCGTTGTCGGCGGCTGCACCCAGGATTCGCGACAACGCGTGGCGTCTGACGGGCCTGCCCAGCTAGGCGCGGCGACCTCGGGTCCCACGAGATCGATGCTCCCGCCGTCGCCGGACTACGCGGAGCTCAAGCGCCGAATCAAAGCCGCGGGGCTGCTCGAGCCGCAGCCGCGCTATTTCGCCTTGAAATTCGCGAGCACGGCGCTGCTATACGCGATCAATATCGCCATCGTGCTCGTGTTCGATCACCCCGCCGTCGTCCTGGCGGCCGCAGTCTTTCTCGGGTTCGTGTTCACGCACGTGGGATTCCTGGGGCACGACCTGGCCCATCGGCAAATCACCCACCGTTCGCGCCTGGTCTCGTCGCTTGGGCTCGCCATCGGCAACCTGCTCATCGGCGTGAGCTATTCGTGGTGGACGGCGAAGCACAACCAGCATCATGCGACGCCGAATCACAGCGAGCAGGACCCGGACCTGGACTATCCCATGCTGGTCTTCGAGTCGGCGCGGATCAAGGACCGCAAGCGCGCGTTCTACCCCGTCATCGCCTACCAGGCGTTTCTCTATCTATTCCTGGGCGCGTTTCAGGCGTTTGGGATGCGGGCGCAGGCCGTGGCGCAGGTGCTGAGCGGCCGGTCCCCGCGCCGAACGGCCGAAGGGCTGGCGCTGGCGCTGCACGCGCTGCTCTACGTCGCGCTATTGATTCAAATCGGCCATTGGGGACTGGGCCTGGCGTTCCTCTTCATTCATCAGATGACGTTCGGGCTCTACAACACGCTGGTGTTTGCCCCCAACCACAAGGGCATGCCGATGATCGACGAATCCAACCGCATGGACTATCTGCGGGAACAGGTGCTCACCGCGCAGAACGTGACGGCGCATCCGGTGACTGATTTCGTCTACGGCGGACTGAACTATCAGATCGAGCACCATCTGTTTCCAGCCATGGCGCGCAACCGGTTGCGCTCGGCACAGCCGCTCGTGAAGGCCTTTTGCGCCGAGCGCGGGATCGACTATGCCGTGACGGGACCGCTGCAGGGACTCATCGAGCCGCTGCGGCATCTGCACGCCGTCTCGGCGCCGCTGCGTCGAGGGTCGCGAGCCGCGTAGGCGGCCGCTCGGCCCTACGCCAAGAGGTCTCGCAGCCGCTGCTCCAGGTCGGCCTTGGCTTCCGGCTGCGGCTCCATGAGCCGCGCGTCCCGGAGGCTGCCGGCGATCGGCTGGTGGTCCGTGACCAGGTGCGGATCGCCGCCCTCTTCGTTGATCAACTCGATGAGGAGTCGCTCCACAAGCTCGGCTCGAACCGCGGCATGGCCCGGGTCGTCCCAGAGGTTGTGCAGGTCCTCGGGGTCGTCCTTGACGTTGTAGAGCTCGCCGTACTCGGTGGTGCCGTAGTGCAGCAGCTTCCAGTGCTCGGTCACGAGCATTTTGACCCGCTGCGTGATGGGCTGCGGGTGCGCCTTGCCGAGGCCAACAAGCTCCGGCCGACCGCTGCCAAAGATGGCGATGCGCTCCACGATCACCGCGTCGCGATGCACGTCCGTTTCTCCGCGCAGTAGCGGAGCGAAGCTGCGGCCCTCCTGGCCGACCAGCGGATCCGCGCCCGCGAGGTCGAGCCAGGTGGGCACGAGGTCGAGCTGCGTCATCACCCCGGCGTGCACGCGGCCCGCCTCGACCGTCCGCGGGTGGCGCCACAGCAGCGGCACGCGGTTGACGCACTCGTAGGACATCATCGGCTTGGCGGCGATGCCGTGATCGTTGAGGCCCTCGCCGTGGTCCGAGCTGAAGATCACGTGGGTATTTTCGGCCAGGCCCAGCCGCTCCAGCTCGGCCAGCACGCGGGCGACGCCGTCGTCGATGAAGGTGGTCATGCCGTAGTAGTGCGCCACGATCTCGCCGTGGTGGTCGCCGTCCCAGCCGCTGGTGGTGTCGTAGCCCTGATAGGGCAGGCCGTCGCGGGCGTACTGGTATTGCGGCGGCTTGTTGCTCACGTCCTCGCGCGGCACCGCCGGCGGCATGTCCGCCGGGTCGTACATGTCGCAGTAGGGGCGCGGCGGCGTGAAGGGCTGGTGCGGGTCGTAAAACGACATCCAGAGGAAGAACGGCCGCTCCCGCCCGTGGCCCCGCAGCCAGTCGACGGTGCGGTCGGCGGTGCGGTGGGTGTAGTGCCACTCGGCGGGGACGGCGTTCTTCCAACTATGGAAGGCGCCGGTGCGGGGCGCGAGCGCATTGACCGGCTTCCACAGCTCCAGGCCCTCGGGATGATGCCGCTCGAGCCAGACGCGCCAATGGCCCTTGGGATACGTGTGGGCGCCCAGGATTTCGACGTAGTCGAACCCGAAATAGGGTCCGTACCAGAGGCCGTCCTCTGGATCGACCGGCGCGCCGGGCGGGGGGTGATCCGGCAGCACGTCCTCGTATTCGCCGCTCTTGAAGTGGGGCTTGCCGACCAGCGCCGTGGCGTAGCCGGCCTGGCGGAGGGAATCGCCGACGACGGGGATGGCCTCGCTGAGATTGACGTTGTTGAAGACGTGATGCCCGCGCTGGCTGCGTCCCGTGATCATGCTGGCGCGCGCGGGGGCGCAGATGGCGTTGGTGGGATAGGCGCGGTCGAAGCGCATGCCGTCGCGCGCCAGGCTGTCCATTGCCGGCGTGCGGATGCGCGGGTTGTGAATGCCCAGCGCGTCCCACCGCTGCTGGTCGGTGGTGATGAAGAGGAAATTCGGCTGGGAGGTGCTGGGCATTTGGGTCCGCTTGGGAATGGGATTCAGTCGCCCACCTTAGCCGTCCTGCTTAGCGGCGGCCAAGGGCGGTCGAGGCTCAGTCCAGGTGCCAGACCTCGGGCGCGAAGAACATCTGGCCGTCTGCGTCGGTCAGTTCCTCGATGACGTCCTCGAACCATGCGCTCCAGCGGGTGTTGACGTCGTAGGACCCGATCTTGCCGAAGGCGGTGGCGACGTCCGGCTCGCACTCGGCGTAGGCGATGACCTGGAGTCCACGCCGAAACAGCGAGTAGTTGGTGAAGCCCGACTCGCGGATGGCCTCCACCAGCTCGGGCCAGATCTCGTCGTGACGGCGCTTGTATTCGTCTTCGGTGCCGGGCTTGATCTGAAAGGTGAAGCAGACCCGCTCCATGGGGAACCTCCGTGCGCTGGGAACGCTTGACGTGCCGAGGCTACCGCGCCACATCAATCTGCGCGCCGGCTGAGGCGGTCAGACCTCCTCGACGACCGTGGCCTCGATGCCGCGGTGCAGGTCGCGGTGGGTGTAGTAGTAGACCACCAGCACGCGACCGTCCCGCAACTCCACAGCCCAGGGATAGCCGCAGTCCGAGGTCATGGAGTCGCTGCGCACGTTGAGGACGGCGCAGGTGTCGAGGTCGTCGCACTCGGCGTCCGTGACCCGCACGGTGCAGCCGCGCTGCCCGTCCCAGCGCGTCCCCGTGGTGACGAACACGCGCCCGTCGCTCAGCGGCAGCATGTGACTCGGGCTGCCGTAGATGGAGGTCGGGCGCCACGGCGACCAGGTGCGGCCGTCGTCGTCCGACTCGACCCGAGCCACGATGGTGCCGCCCTGCCGCCCCGTCAGTTGGATCCTTGGCGAGCCCCGCGGATGACACCGATAGAGGACCACCAGGCGGCCGCTGGGCGTGCGATGAATGGCCGGCTCGCTGAAATGCACGATCGGGTCATCCGCGATGCGGCCGCCGTAGGTCCAGGTTTCGCCAAAGTCGTCGGAGACGCGCAGCATGCCGAAGTAAGGCTGCTCGCCGTGAGGACGCTCGGTGGCTTTGCTGGGCTTGAGCAAGCGGCCGCCGGGCAGCTCCAGCAGCCCGCTGCGACACACGCCCGAATGCTCTGCGGGATGGCCCCACTGGGCGTCCGGCAGACGGGGAAAGCGCACCGGGTTGCTCCAGGTTCGTCCGCCGTCGCGGGAGCGCACCCAGAACGGGATGCCCGGTCGGGAGATCCAGATGCAATGCTGCGGCGATCCGACATCGGGCGCGTGCGGCACCGCGTTAAAGGTGAAGTCGGCGATTCCCTGGGCGGGCACAAGCTCGTTGCTGGACGCGTGAAGAAAGAGGCTGCCGTCGCTGAGCGTGTGGGTGCCAAAGTCGATCACGCCGCCGCGCGGGTCGTTGGTGACCAGCCACGGTTCGCTCCAGGTCTGGCCCTCGTCGCGCGACGCGACGGCGCGCACGTCGAAGAGCGGATGGCTGTGATGGGCATGCCCGAGGTGCGGCGCGCGGTGAAAGAGCGCCAGCAACTCGCCCTCGGGCGTGCGCACGACGTTGGGCGCGGTTGCGTAGTGCCCGGTCTCGCGGTAGACGGTGAGGTGCTCGACGACGCGCCAGCTCATGGGGCCGGCAACTGGACGGCCCAGACTCGCGGCATCGCGGATTGCCTCTCGTGGGTTGGGCTGTGACGGGCAGTCTACGCGGAACGAGCTGACGGCCCGAGACGCGACCTCGGCTGGCGGTTGTCACCCTCACCCCGACCCTCTCCCATCCCAGGGAGAGGGGGCCGGACCGACGTGCGCCGAGCGGTGGATATGGCGTGTTCCAAGCGGCAGACCCCTCACCCCGCCCCTCTCCTCATGGGAGAGAGAGCCGGATCTCGCCGGCGGAAGAGTTGGGAGTTCGCACGACGGGCTTGGGCCATCCCCGTGATAGGCTGCCGCACCAGAATTGAGCCCAATAGTCGAGCGGAGGCGCACTGGTCATGAGTTCGTCACAGCAGGCGGCCATCGAGTCGTGCATCCAGCGGTTTTGCACCGGCACGCTCACCGAGGCAGACCTGCGAGACACCTTGCAGTCGCTGGCCGACGGCGAGAACAAACGCCAGGAGCTGCTGTACGTGCAGGCCGGCACGGCGTCGGTCAATTCGGCGGTGATCGGCATGTTCATCGCGCGGGACGGTGAGATCGACGAGGGTCCGCCGAATCCCGACGACATGCCCTACGACACCGTCATGGACGCCCTGAATGACGGCTGGCGCATCATCAAGTTTCCGGAATTGGCCGTGATCCTGGACGAGACCAGGCTCCACGGGCCGGGAGTCGAGTTCATCCTGGAGAAGGTGAGGTAAGCCCGCCATGCGAACCCACGACTGCGAACCGACGCTCACCGACTCTCAGGTGCTCGACTTTTGCAAGTCCGGCTATCTGCCGCTCGAGGGCGTGGTTTCCGACGACGTCAACCAGCGCGTCGTCGATTTCATGAACGACCACGCGCCGCACATCGAGCCGGGCGATTTCGCCAACCACGAACCCAACGAGATCCTCGACGAGGACTGGTTCGTCGACGGCGTGCTGTGCAATCCGGTGGCGGCCGGCGCGGTGCGCTGCCTGCTCGGACGGGACTTCGCGCTGCCGAGGATCATGTCGAGCCACCGCGTCCACATGCCGGCCCGCGCCTACGGCTGGCATCGCGACGGCGGCTCGCTGTCGAGCCACGAGCTGAACTATCTGCAGGTCTACTACTACCCGCAGGACACGACAGTGGAGATGGGCGCCACGGCGTTCCTGCCCGGCTCGCACCTCTACTGGCCCTTCGGGCAGGGCAGCTCCGGCCTCTACGGCATGTTCCGCGGTACGGTGTCGAGCGCGGCGCCCGCAGGGTCGATCTTCATCTCGGCCTATTCCGTGTGGCACCGGCGCACGCAGTCGACGGCTTCGGGCATCCGCAATCTGCTGAAGTACAACTACTGGCGCACGTCGGCGCCGGAGCGCGATTGGGTGCGCGAACCGGACTTCGACCCGGCGACGGCCGTCTACGGCCCCGGACCCGACGCTCCCCCCGGGCCGCGACAGTCCTACCTGGCCGTGGCGCGCATGTACTTCTGGCTGTGCGGACGCTTGGACGACTTCCAGGCGCTGGGCGGCCAGGGTTGGCCGAAGGTCGGGCCGGTGGACTACCAGCCCTACGGCTATCCGGGCGACCCCACCGATCCGCGCGTCCAGCAAAAGGCAAGCTGAACCCGCACGCAGGGACTATTGGGCAACCCCTCCGTCATTCCGGCTTCCGCCGGAATCCAGTCCGCTCGAGGCTGAGGTCGCGCCAGATGCTTGGCGTCGGGCGGGTCTGAGACCCGCCCCTACCGGATTCCGCAAAGGTCTCTTGAAGGGAAAGAGCTAGGGTGAGGGTGATCCGGGGCTCGGGCGTTGGATGTGGACCATCTAGGCAAGGGTCTCCACAGGCGGACCTACCGTGACCACGCCCGGCCGGGTGATCGTCGGCACCGCGAATTGGAACGACCTGCGCGGGTTCTATCCGCGCGGCACCAAGGCGAGCGAGAAGCTGGCAGCCTACGCCGCGCGACTCTCGGGCGTGGAGGTGAACGCCACCTTCTATCGCATGCCCAAGCCCGAGACCGTGGCCGCGTGGGCGGAGCAGACGCCGGACGGCTTCATGCTGAGCCTCAAGGCGCACCGCTACATCTCGGGATTGCTGCGGAATCCGGATAAGGCCGACGCGACGGGATTCGAGCGGCACTTGGCGATGGCGCGGCCGCTGGTGGAGGCCGGAAAGTTCGCGGGATACCTGCTGCAGTTCCCCGGCAAGCTGAGCGCCGAGATGGACTTCGAGCGGTCGCTATCGGTGCTGCGTGAGGGCTTTCGCGAGGTGCCGCTGGCCGTTGAGCTGCCGGACTCCCCGGACGAAGACGTTCGCGCGCTGATCGTCGAGGCTCTGCGCACCCACAACTTCGCGCGGGTGCGCAACGACTCAATAGCTTCGGAGTGCGCGCCAATGCCGATGGACTCCGATGACCTGATGTACTTCCGATTCCGTGGTCCGGCGGCTGCTTCGAACATGGGTGATGACGGGCGCGTGCGGTATTCCGATGCCCAAATCAAGGAACGGGCAGCTATCGTTGAGCAGGCGAGCGAGACGGGCCCAATGACCATGGTCGTGTGTTACGGGAAGAAGGACGTGGACACCGCCGACGCGGCGCTGCGGCTGACCGCCGAGCTCGGGAATCGTGGAGTTGCCGTTGGCTGAACATTCGCCGCGATCCGCGGACGCGCCGCCCGTGCCCGACGGCTACGACGGGCCGCGGGCCTGCGACCCGCATGAGTTCGGGGCCATGCTCGACCTGCAAAACCTGGCGCTGCGGACCCTCAACTCACGCGCCGGGGAACCGCCGCGCATGCCGTCCATGGGCTTGGACTGGCCGCACGTCTACTACCCCGCAAACCTCGACAACATCCGCGTGGTCACGCACGACGGTCTGGTCGTGAGCGCGGTGGCCATCGCCCCGACGACGGTGCGCACGCCGCGCGGCCGGTTAGAGCTTGGCGGCATCAACGGCTTCGTCACGCACCCGGCGCACCGCCGGCGCGGGCTCGGCACGGCCGTGCTGCACGACGCGCACCGGGTCATGCGGGAATGCGGCCATCACATCGCCATGCTGGGCACCGTCAGCCAGAACTACTACCGCCGCTTCGGCTGGGAGATGGGGATGCGGCAGCGCAGCCACACCCTGGACCGCGCGAACATCACTCTGCTGCCGCCGAGCCCCCACGTTGAGATCACCGAGGATTGGCGCTCCCACGTGGCGTCGCTGACGGCCATGTACGCGCGCGAGCCCATGGGCGCCGACCGCGACGAGCACTACTTCACGCTGGTGGCGCAGTCCCGGGCCGACCGCCTGCTCGTCGCGCTGCGCGACGGCGAGCCGGTGGCGTACGTGGCCGTGTGGCAGCGGGAGGTCCTCGAGACCGGCGGCGACGTGGTGGCGACCGTGGCACTGCTGCGGCGCGTGCTGCGCGATGCCGACGATCCTCGCGCCAGCACCACCGACCGTCCACCCGGCGAAAGCACGGTGGTGACGCTCGACATCATCGTGCCCGAATCGAACGAGGGCCTCGCCGGACTGCTGCAGGAGACCGGCATTCCGTTCGGCCAGACCCATCACTACATGATCAAAGTGATCAACCTGGAGTCACTGCTGCGCGCGCTCGACTTGAGTGAGGTCGAGGCCACGCCATCTGGCGACGGCTGGCGGCTGCGGCGTGGCGGCCGCACGCTCGCGGTCAGCGAGTGTGAGCTGGTGAAGCTGCTGTTCGGTCCGGAGCGGTTTCCCGACTTCGCGCCGGACCTGTTCCCGCTGGACTTCTTCCAGTGGAAGCTCGACCGGATGTGAGGCTAGGAACAGCCTGAACACAGGTGGAGGGCTTTACCCCAATCCGTTCGCCCTGAGCAACGTCGAAGGGCCCCGTTCATGGTTCGACAGAGCCTGTCCTGAGCTTGCCGAAGGGCTCGCCACGAACGGTGGCGGAACCCCACGGACGGGTTGACGGACTTATGACGCAAGCGTCCCCGGATTCCACCGGATAGCCGTCACCTGCGTATGCCCGATCGCGGCGTCCCACACGGTGCGCGCGGGCCCGTGGTCGCATGTGCCGACGATGGAGAGCACGTCGCCGTCGTCCAGCGTCACGCTGGCGCTGAAGCCGCTGACGCCGCTGCCGTAGTAGAGGTAGACCGCCTCGTCGGCCCAGGATTCGCCGGAGTCGCGACTGAGCATGACGCGGCCACTCGGCGGGCCGGGACCGTAGCGGGTGTCGTGGACGACGGCAATGGTTCCGTCGCCGGAGACCGCGGGCGCGCCAAAGCACTGGCCGAAGACGGTGGTGAGCTGGCGCAGGTTGCCCCAGGTGCGGCCGCCGTCGGGCGAATCGGCCAGGAACACGTGCTTCCAGGCCAGATTGCCCCGCGCGCCCTGAGGGTCCAGGTCCTTAGCGCGATCGTCCGGCATCCGCGGCCGCTGGTAGCGAACGACCGCCAACAGCCGACCGCCGCCCAGCTCCGCGACCGCTCCCTCGGTACCCCAGTCGCACACGAGCGACGGCTCCGACCAGGTATGGCCGCCGTCACTGGATCTGAAGGCCAGCAGATGCATGACGCCGCTGGCGGGCGGCTCCCACACCAGGCGGTCGCGGCAGCAAAAGAGCATGAGCAGGGTGCCGTCGTCGATCCGCCGCAGGGAGTGGTAGTAGCGCTCGTCGTAGCGGGCCGGCAACGTCAGCTGCGAATGCGCGCTCCACGTGCGGCCCTGGTCGGTCGAGGCCACGATCTCGATGGGGTCCGTGCGGATGCCGTCGTTCGAGCCGACGTGCACCAAGGTTCCGTCGTCGAGAACGGCAATCGGCCCCCGGTACGGATACATGTCGAGGCCCAAAGTGGCCGATGGTTCACGTCCCGCCGAGTCGCCGCGCGGATAGGCCGACCAGGTGCGTCCCTCGTCGTCGCTGCGGCAAATCAGCGAGCCCTGGTTGACGTAGATTGCGCCGTCCCGGGCGCGCGCGGCGTGGACCATCTGCGGGTGCCCTGCGGGATCGTGCGGCAAGGTCGACTTGACGACCGGCACGCGATGCAGCCGGCCGGCGGCGGCGTGCAGCACGTAGTCGGACGCCTGCATCTTGGCCAGGTCGTCGTCCGACGGCCACGGCGCGCCGCCAAGGTTGCCGGTGTCACCCGGCGCGGCGAGCTTCATGGGATCTGGCCTTGGATCATGTCGACTCCTTGGGCATTTGGGCAGCGAATTCGCCGGTCGTCCGCACCCTCACCCTAACCCACTCCCATCGAGGGAGAGGGGACCGGATGGGCCGCCGCCAGGAGGTTCTTCCGGAGCCGTCGGGGCGGGTTTGAAACTCGCCCGACGCCAGGCATCCGGCGCGCTTCCAGGTTCGGCCGGACTGGATTCCGGCTTCCGCCGGAATGACGGAGGGGTTGCGCAGAGGCCTCATCGAGGGGGAGGGGATTGCGGGGAACTCGGCCTGGCACAGGTCCGGTCCCTCCTCCCCTGGTGGGAGAAGGTTAGGTTGAGGGGGATTCGACTCCTCACGGTGACCTGCTCCCCGCCACTTCGCCCGGCGTGATTAGCCGCGGCGGGGCGTCGTCGGGCCAGTCGAGATGCCCCATGAACAGGCCTCGGGTGCGGTTGGACTCACGGTAGCGGAAGTCGTCGGGATCCGCCGAGCAGTGGGTAATCCACCACTGCCCCTCCCAATGCAACACCTCCGAGGCGTGGCAGAAGCCCAGCCGTTGCGGCTCGTAGCCATGAAAGTCATAGGGCGAGTCCGAGGCGACGAAATGCGTCCACCAGCCGTGCTTGAAGAAGAGCCAGAACTTGCCGTCCTTGGGCACCACGCAGGGCGACTCGACCTCGAGCGTCGGCTCGTCGTCGAACGGCCACGCCTTCATGGTGAACACCGGCCCGATCTCCTGCCAGTGCAGCAGATCGTGGGACATGGACGCGGCCACGCATACCAGGTTGTGGCCGAACTTCTCCTGCACGCGCGCGACCCAGTAGGCCACGAACGTCCCGTCGTCGAGCTTGATGATGTGCGGGTCGCGGCAGCCGCCGTAGGAGCCTCCCAGGCGGCGCGCCACCGAAAGAAAGTCGCCGCCCGCGTCGCGGTGCATGCGGTCCACCTGGTCGGGCTTGGGCAGACCGAATCCGGGCCACTTGGCCCAGGAAACCGACGGCACGATCGCGGGATTGCCGGGGAAGCGCTCCCAGGCGAAGCAGTCGGTCGACGTGGCGAGGCAGATTCGCTGCGTGCGGTGCGTATCCGTGACGCAATACAGCATGTAGAAGCAGCCGTCGTGCTCGATCACGTAGGGCGCGAAGCAGGTCACCTCTTCCGGCCAGACGCCGGTGGCCGTGAGCGCCGGGGGATGCACGGTCCACTGCATCAGGTCGGCGGACGTGGCGTGAGCGAGCGAGTCCTCGACGCCGTGCATCTCGCCCGGACCGGTCACGTCGCCGATGATGCCGAAGAAGTGCCACAGACCGTCGTGCCGGATCAGGCAGTGGTCGTTGAGATAGCGGCCCGGATAGGTCAGCACCTCCCGAAACGCGCCAAGCTGCACGTCGCCGTAGGGACTGCGGCGGACGGAGCTAGCAGGCATGTGGGACTCCGCGCGATCGCGCAGGTGTGACCGCCTCGCTCTCCGGAGGGCCCCCTAGACCTCCACCGCCTTGACCTCGTCGGACCAGTCGGTCCAGATGCTGCCCTTGGGGCCGGCGGCCAGGCGATCGTCGGGCCAGGTGTCGGGCTTCTTGTGGAAGCCGTAGAGCGTGGCCTGGCGGATGATGTCGGGGTGTTCGTTCCACCCGGCCAGGTGCAGCATGATCGTGTGCCAGAGCACCACGGACCCGGCGGGTCCCGCGGTCATCACGGGCTCCGTGTCGTCCTTGATGGCGCCGATCGGGGGATCGGTGTAGCCCACGAACCTGGGCGCGTCCTCGCCGTTGGCAATGGCCGTCGCCCCGTGGTTCGTGGTCTCCCAGTAGTCCCAGATGCGGTGGTGGCTGCCCGGGAAGAGCATCAGCCCACCCGCGCCCTCGGGCACGTCGTCGAAGTAGACGGCGGTCTGCAGCAGCCGGCGACTGTTGTAGAGACCCTCGCCCGCGTGGGCCCCGCGCCAATCGGGTGGGGTCGAAACCGGGCTGTTCGGCAGCGTGCAGTACATGCCGCGGGTGCCCTGCGCGGTCATCCAGTGAGGGCCGGTGCTGGGCAGGCGCAAATATTCCGTCTCGCCCGAGACCTTCCCGGTCCATTCCTCGTGCCGAGGTCCCAGGTGGACTTCCATGCCGTCGGCGATCTTCTTGGTCATGAAGCATGGGCCGGTGGTGCAGCCGGAATCGTCGAGGCCGCCGGGGAACACGACCTCGCCCTTGCCCAGCAGCTGCTCGGCGATGTCCCACACCGCGCGGGCGCCGATGTCGAGCAGCAGGTCCTCGGCACCGTTGCGAATGATCATCCGATGCCCGCCGCCGGAGAAATAGGGGTCGCCGCCGACCTCCGGCCGCGCGTAGCTCTCTTTCTCCTCGTCGGTGAACGGGATCCAGGTGGAGGGGTCGTCGCGTTTCATGCTGGGCCGGCTCTCGGCGATGGTTTCCCACATTTGATCGCGGGCCTGGCGGCAGAGGTCGGCATCGACGACGCCCGGGAGCACGAGGTAGCCGGTGCGCTTGAACTCGGCGATCTGGCACTCAGTGAGGCGGGCGGCCTGGGGGACGGTTGGGGCGGACGCTGGCATGGGATCCGGTCCTTGTGTGGGTGATGCCCTCACGCTGATGCGTGAGTATGGCCCACGGCGCGAACGGTCACCAGTGTCGGCGTCTTGCGAACGTCCCGCTGCCGATACACGCCCTGGCGGACGCGGTCGGTCAGTTCCGGATCGACGACTCGCGTCGGGCTCGCTGCCGGATGGTTGCGAAAGTACTCAGTCTTGGCGTCCAGCTCCTCGACTCTCAGCGCGCCTCGCGCCACGAGCCCGCGCTCGAAGGCGAGCAGCCACCGCTGGTAGTAGCCGGACAGGTATTCGTCTGGATCAAGACCTTCCAGCCTGGGACGCGAGAGACCGTCTTTGACCGTAATCACGAGCCCGAAGATCCGACCCTCCCACTCGTTATGGAAGATCGGCTCATCCGCTTCAGGCTCGACGTGTCCGTAGCCCGGCACCCCGCCCATGTCGTGTATGCCGGAGATTTTCATCGGCTAGCTCCGCCTTCACCTCACACGTTGGATGCGACAAGTACCAAGCCGTCGGAGTCCGGCGTCATGGGCGGGGTCCCGACGGGCAACCACAAGGGTTGCCCCTACACGGATCGCGCAGGGATTCGGGACCGGGATCACCGCTTCCCGAAACCGTTGCGTTAATCGTCGACACCCCACGCCCAGAGCCGCGGGTCACCCTCACCCCAACCCTCTCCCTTCAAGGGAGAGGGGACCGGAGGTGCTCCCCGATCTGCCCTGGAGGGGTTACGCAACGGTCTCCTTCCGCGGGAGTGACGGACTCTCGGCGACCCGCGGCGTCCTATTCGGCTAGATCTCCACCGCCCGAACTTCCTCGGACCAGTCGGTCCAGATGCTGCCCTTGGGGCCGGCGGCCAGGCGATCGTCGGGCCAGGTGTCGGGCTTCTTGTGGAAGCCGTAGAGCGTGGCCTGGCGGATGATGTCGGGGTGTTCGTTCCACCCGGCCAGGTGCAGCATGATCGTGTGCCAGAGCACCACGGACCCGGCGGGTCCCGCGGTCATCACGGGCTCCGTGTCGTCCTTGATGGCGCCGATCGGGGGATCGGTGTAGCCCACGAACCTGGGCGCGTCCTCGCCGTTGGCAATGGCCGTCGCCCCGTGGTTCGTGGTCTCCCAGTAGTCCCAGATGCGGTGGTGGCTGCCCGGGAAGAGCATCAGCCCACCCGCGCCCTCGGGCACGTCGTCGAAGTAGACGGCGGTCTGCAGCAGCCGGCGACTGTTGTAGAGACCCTCGCCCGCGTGGGCCCCGCGCCAATCGGGTGGGGTCGAAACCGGGCTGTTCGGCAGCGTGCAGTACATGCCGCGGGTGCCCTGCGCGGTCATCCAGTGCGGGCCGGTGCTTGGCAGGCGCAGGTATTCCGTCTCGCCCGAGCCCTTGCCGGTCCACTCCTCGCGCCGGGGGCCCATGTGGACTTCCATGCCCTCGGCGATCTTCTGGGTCATGAAGCAGGGGCCGGTGGTGCAGCCGGCGTCATCGACGCCGCCGGGGAACACGACCTCGCCTTGGCCCAGCAGCTGCTCGGCGATGTCCCACACCGCGCGGGCGCCGATGTCCAGCAGCAGATCCTCCGCGCCGTTGCGAATGATCATCCGATGGCCGCCGCCGGAGAAATAGGGGTCGCCGCCGACCTCCGGACGCGCGTAGCTTTCCTTCTCCTCGTCGGTGAACGGGACCCAGGTGGCGGGGTCGTCGCGCTTCATGCTGGGCCGGCTCTCGGCGATGGTTTCCCACATCTGGTCGCGGGCCTTGCGGCAGAGATCGGCATCGACGGCGCCCGGAAGCACGAGGTAGCCGGTGCGCTTGAACTGGGCGATCTGGCTCTCGGTGAGGCGGGCGGCCTGGGGGACGGTTGGGGCGGACGCTGGCATGGGATCCGGTCCTTGTGTGGGTGATGCCCTCACGCTGATGCGTGAGTATGGCCCACGCCGCGTAGGGTCACCAGTGACGGGGAGCGGTACCTTCGGCTACTCCTGTAAGGCCACTGCGCGGGGCGTCCTGGGACGCCCGTTAGGCGCGCGCGCTCGGGTAGTTTGCGGGCGTCCGCAGTACGATCCACTGCATTGTGAGCAGCGGCCCGGTTCATTACGGCCTCGCGGGCGTCGCGCGGACGACCCTGACCGAGACCGACATCGACGACCTGCGCGTCGGCGCCTGGATCCTCGGTACCGGCGGCGGCGGCGACCCCACCTACGGCAATCTCTGCCTCAAGAAGCTCTACGCGCAAGGCCGCGTGGTCGAAGTCATTGACCCCATGGACCTGCCGGACGACGCCCATGTCGCCGCCGTCAACCAGATGGGGTCGCCGCTGCCGGCGGAGGAGCGGCTGACCGATCCGGCGACGGTGACCCGGGCGATCCGGGAAATGGAGGCCTACGCCGGCATCCGGTTCACGGCGGTAATGCCCTGGGAGATCGGCGGCGGCAATGCGTTTCAACCGCTGATGGCGGCGGCCATGCTGGGTTTGCCGGTCGTGGACGCCGACGCCATGGGCCGGGCCTTTCCCGAAGCGCAGATGACGAGCTTCGCGGTCAAGGACTTCACCTGTCATCCGCTGGTGATGGCTGACATCCGGCCCAATACCGTGATCATCTCTGAGGCGGCGGATTGGAAGTGGCTGGAGCGCCTGCGCCGCCGCGCCTGCACCGAGTTGGGCGCCGTTGCCGCGACCTGCAACCCCCCGCGAACCGGTCATGAGGTCAAGACCGGCTCGCATCTCTACACGGTCGACAAGGCGCTGCGGATCGGCCAGACCGTCCGGCGCGCGAAAGCCGCGCACCGCGATCCGGTGGCCGAGCTCCTGAAGCAAGAAGGCGGCATTGCGCTGCTGCGCGGAAAGGTCACGGACGTGGAGCGGCAAACCACCGGCGGCTACTTGCGGGGACGGCTCGACATCGCAGGTCTTGACGCCCACACCGGAGCCACCATGCGCATCGCGTTTCAGAACGAGTTCACGGTCGCCTGGCGCGACGACGAACCGTGCGCCACCACGCCCGACCTCATCTGTGTGCTGGATCAGGATTCCGGCGAGGCCATCGGCACGGAAGTGGTTCGGTTCGGGCAGCGGGTGGCGGTTGTTGCACTGCCCGCGCCAGAGATGCTGCTCAGCGAGCGCGGGCTAGAGCTGACGGGGCCACGAGCCTTCGGCCACGATCTCGACTACCACCCGCTCTTCACGCGGTGACCCGGTGAAGGCCATCGGGATCGATGTCGGCGGAACGAGCACCGACGCCGTGCTGCTGCATAACCGCAAGGTGCGCCGTTATGTCAAGACGGCAACCACCGCCGATGTGAGCTCGGGTATCTCGTCGGCACTCGATGCGCTTCTGGGACTGGCGGGACCCGACGCAGCAGGCGTCGATGCGGTCATGCTGGGCACCACGCATTTCACCAATGCCATTGTCGAGCGGCGAGGGCTGACGCCGACCGCCGCCATTCGCATCGGCCTGCCGGCGACCGCCTTCCTCGAGCCCTTCACGGATTGGCCGCCTGATCTGACGGCAACCGTCCAGGCGCGAAACTTCATGGTGCGCGGCGGCCACGAATACGACGGGCGTTCTATTGTTCCGTTCGACGCCGCCGCAGTTGAATCAGCGGCCCGCGAGATTCGCGACGCCGGAATCCGAGCCGTGGCGATCACGTCCGTCTTCTCGCCGCTCGACGCGACGCTGGAAGAACGCGCGGGCCAAATCGTGCGCCGCGTGTGTCCCGGGGCCGGCGTCACGCTGTCGCATTGCCTGGGGCGCATCGGTCTGCTGCCGCGCGAGAACGTCACCATCCTCAATGCCAGCCTGGTCGACCTGGCCCGCGCGACGACCGCCGCGTTTGCCGACGGTCTGCGGATGGCCGGGATCGACGCGCCGGTCTATCTGACCCAGAACGACGGGACCATCGCGCGCATGGAGCGGGCGGCGGAGCTGCCAATCCTGGGCGTGGCGTGCGGGCCCACCAACAGCATGCGGGGCGCGGCGTCTCTCTCGGGCACGTCTGACGCGCTCGTCATCGACGTGGGCGGGACGACGACCGACATCGGCTATCTCCGTCACGGCCTGCCGCGTCAAGCCAACCGGGTCGTGGAGATCGGCGGCGTGCGCACGCTGTTCCAAATGCCGGATCTGCTGTCGCTGCCGCTCGGCGGCGGGTCGAAGGTGACCGCCCCGCCGCTGGCGATCGGTCCGGAGAGCGTGGGCTTCCGGCTGACCGAGCTTGGCCGCGTCTTCGGTGGGGGCGTCACCACGGGCACCGATGTGGCCGTCGCCGCCGGAGCAGCGTCGCTGGGCGATCCGCGTCTCGTGGGCGACCTGCCGGACGGTTTGGTCAGCGAGGCGATGGCGATGGTTCGCGCCATGCTGGAGGACGCCGTTGATCGCCTGAGGCCCGACGCGGAGCCCCGGCCGGTGATCGCCGTCGGCGGCGCTGCGTTCCTGGTGCCCGACGGCCTGGCCGGCGCGGGCGAAACCGTGCGCGTGCCGCACGCCGCGGTTGCCAACGCCGTGGGGGCCGCAATGGCCCAGGTCAGCGGCGAGTCCGATCGGGTCTATCGCGACGTGCCGCGCGACGCGGCCATCGCAGCGGCGACCACGGCCGCCCGAACGGACGCCATCGCGGCGGGCGCCGATCCCGACACGCTTGAGGTCGTGGAGGTCGAGGACCTGCCGCTGGCCTATCTGCCCGGCAATTCGCGCCGCGTACGGATCAAGGTCTTGGGAGAGATCGCGCTGCCGCGGCTGCGGGGCGGGCGCCGGCCGCGGCGACACGCGCCACGAGCGCCCGGCTAGGGCCCGCGGTCTCCGAAACTCGGCTGAATTCGAGGGTCGAGCGGCGCCCCAAGAGTCGTGACGCGTACCTTGCGCGTCACCGAATCTGCGTACCCCAACTGGGTTTGTACCAGGCGTACAAGAGCGCCGCCGAACGTCACCAGAACCACTTCGCCGTCGGCGTCGACGCCAAAAGAACTGAGCGGCCGGTCCAGGTCGGCAATCTCGACGAGGCGCCAGCCGGGTTCGGGGTTCCTGTCGAGAGCCCAGACTCGTCCACTACAGTAGTCGCCAAACAGGTACACGCCATTGAGCTGGTGGATCGAAGTTCCTCGATAGACGACGCCGCCAACGACGGCACAACCACCGTCGCGCCCGTAGGTGATTAGAGGCATTGTGAGACTGGGGTAAATGGAGAGATATTGACATATTTGCGCAGATTTAAGCTTGAGATCAATGTTAATATCATTTGCAAGTGAACCACGATGACGACACCAATTGCCTTCATAGTACGGCCAGCCGAGATTTGCGCCCGGGGTAGCAATTGACACCTCTTCTTGCCTATTCCACCCTACGTCGCCAATCCACAGACTGCCATCCTCCGCGTCGATTGCCATGCGCCAGGGATTCCGCAGTCCATACGCCCATATCTCCGGTCGTGCGTTCGGCGTGTCCCACTGCGGATTGTCGTCGGGAACCCGATAGGGTTGGTCGCCCGATGCTCCCCGCACGTCGATGCGGATGATCTTTCCATGCAACGAGTCCAGGCTCTGCGGACACTCAAGACACGAGCTATCGCCGAAGCCCAAGTACAACATGCCGTCGGGTCCGAACCGAATGGCGCCACCCCAATGATCTGCCGCCTGCGTCTTTCTCTGAACATCGAGGATGACGAACTCCTGCTCGCGCACGGCGATTCCATCCGCGACCGGAAAACGTGAGAGTCGGGCGAACCATCGATCATCGTCCCTGTCCAGCATCGTGTAGTAGACGTAAAGGAATGGCGACCGCTCGAAGTCCGGGTCCACGGCCACACTCAGCATTCCCATCTCGTACCGGTCGGAGTAGACAACGTCGGAGAGGTCCAACACAGGACGCCGCCCAAACTCCGACGACAGCACCGCGATTGAGCCCCGTTTATCGGCCACCGCGAGGCCGCCATACGGCCAGGGAATCACTTCGACAGGCTGGGAAAGCTCGATGTCGGGAAACGCATTCACGACGAGCAGGCGGCTATAGGGTTCAGGGAAGGAGTATGGATGGGACGACCAGCACCCGACTTGGCCGGCTTCATTGATGGCACAGGCGTCATGCCACCCGACGCTTAGGGACGAGAAGGCGCCGGGGGGACCAAACGTCTCCAGCGGTGCTCCGGTTGGTCGGGCGTCCCAGCACTCCACCTGGCCGGTCGCCAATGCGCCGCACGTGCGGCGATCACCGGCGCTGATTTGGTCAAACACGGTCGCCGGCGGGAGCCCTCCCCCGTTCTCGCTCTGGCCCTGGCAGAGCGCGGCGCCGTTCGCGCGCAGGACGCACGTGTGGGCGACCCCAACGGCCAGGGCGCGGAACGGACCGACTCGAGAATCGGCGCGTCCGTTGTCGTTCTTGCCCCAGCAGGCCAGGTCCCCGTTGTCCTTCAGGCCGCAGCTATGCTCGGCGCCGGCGCCAATCGCCGTAAACGCCACCCCGGCCGGGACGGCCGCCCGACCATCCGCCTCCCGTCCCCAACACGTTGCGCCGTCTGGGCCAATGCCACAGGCATGGTCCCAGCCGGCCGTCACCGCGGTGAACTGGCCATCGGGGGGATCGGCCTGCTGGTGACGGTTGTTGCCCCAGCACGCCAGCGTGCCTTCCGTCGTGATGCCGCAGGAGAAGCGCCAGCCCGACGCAATCGCACGGAACTTGACGCCGCTCGGGAGGTCCAATTGTCCCAGGTCATTGCTGCCCCAGCACACCGCACTGCCGTCGCTGCGCACCGCGCAGGCGTGGTTCTCGCCGGTCCCCACCTGCACAAATGCGGCCTGATTCGCCCCGAAGTCCTCAGGTTCGGCCGTGGGAGTCGTGGACGCTTCTGACGCCTGCGGCGTTGGCGTCGCGGCGGCGGTCGGTGTCGGGTCCGGCGTCGGAGAGACTTGTGGCATCGGCGTTGTGGCGGCAGGCGCTGAGTTCGGCGTGAGGCTCAGCGAGGCCACCGTCGGTGTCGGCGCGGCATTCCGCGGCAGGATTGCCCAGGGCACGGTCGACGTTGGACCCGGCACTGGGCTCGGCGAGGCCACGGAGGGCGCTCGACGAGGCGTGAACGCCCGCTGGCGAACCCCGGTGTCCAGTCTGGGATCGGGATCCAATGGCGCGGAATCGACGCAGCCGCCAAGAAGCAGGAACATCGCCCCAACTACTGAGCAGGTCCGCAAGAAACGTATCTGCTTGCGTGGCATCGTCCCGGCGACCCCCTCAGGCACCAAGCCCCCAACAGTCGGCAGCAAAAGACCTGCCCCAATGGTGTGAATAGGGTAGCGGCTCGGGCCGGCGATTGAGTTCTCCGGCGCGATGGTGGCGGGCGTTGGCTGCGACCGTGACCCGTTCCCGGACCGTCTTGAAGGAATTGATCGGGTTATGCCTCAGCCGCTGGGGGTGACCGTGGCGTCGGCGTCGGCGGGTTCGTCATCGGCCGGCGTGGGCGTAGCGTCCGACTCGGCCGGTTCACCGCCACACCCCGGGATGCCGCGAAACTCATAGCCACGCGACGAGAGCTCGGCGAGGACCGTCTCGAGCGCCGCGACGGTCTGGCTGCGGCCGCCGCCGCCGTCGTGCATGAGGACGATCGCTCCGGGCGAGGCGTGGGACAGGACGTAGGAAGCGATTTGCTCCGCGCCGGGCTGTCGCCAGTCCTGGGGATCGACATCCCACATCACCAGCGCTTTCCCCAGCTCGGCGGCAAGTGGGGCCGTGCGCGCATCGACGGCGCCGTAGGGCGGGCGCAAGCAGGCGAGCGGATCGGCCCGGTCGCCGACGACCGCCCGAATCGCCTCGTCCCCGCCGGCCACCTCGCCGAAGAACTCCTCGCGCGTGAGATTGGCGAGTGACGGATGGTTGACGGTGTGGCTGGCGATCCGGTGGCCGCCGTCAACCACCTGCTCCAACACTTCCGGGAAGCGCTGCACCTGCACGCCCAGCACGAAGAACGTAGCCACGGCGTCGTACCGCGACAGGATCTCCAGCATGGGCAGGGTGTAGCTCGCGTGAGGGCCGTCGTCGAAGGTCAGATAGACCACCGGCTGCCCGGCTGCTCCATACGAGGGACGGGCGGCGATGTCGGCGGGCGAGTCGTTGACCGGTTCGTCGTCGGCCGGTTGGTTGTCGGCCGATGCGTCATCGACCAACGCGTCGCGAGCGAGCACGAAACGGGCGTTGGAAGGTAGAGCCAGCGCTTGGACGTTGCAGTCCGGCGACGCGGCGCTCGCCGCCTCGATCGCTTGCCAGGTGACCGCGCCGACGACGCCGGTCGGCGTGAGCCCGTGGTCGGCCTGGAACCGCACCACGGCTCGACGCGTGGCCTCGTGATATTCGTCGAAATATCGACCGGGGTCATTGAATCCCGACACCCGCAGGCACGCCAGCCGTTGATGCAGGGCCTTGACGTTCCGGCCGCGATCACCGCTCCCGAGCAGGTTGCCCTCGGCAAAGAACTCGGCCGACGGGCCGGGCAACAGGGGCTCCGGACCGTCAGGCGGGCTCGGAGGTGTGCCGGGCGCCTGCGGCACACCGGCGAGAAAGTCACTGGCGGCCGCGAAGAATGGGTCGTCGGGCGCTAGCTCCGCGGCCCGCCGCATGGCCGTCCGGGCCCTGGTGAGGTCATCGGGCGAGGCGAGCGTGAGCGCGAGGGCGTGGACGGCGTGGATCTCGGCCCGGTCGGGGGCAGCTTCCAGCGCCCGCGTCGTGTGGTCCAGCATCTGGGTGGCCATGGTGGCCGGATCGCGTTCCGCCTCCGTGTCGATGATGAGCGGGCCGTCGAGCGCGAACGCCTGCGCCGGATCGTGCGCGCGCATCAGGTCGACGGCCGCGGCGTACTCGCCGGCAAACACCGTGGTCAGCAGCGGCTGCGCCACCGAGCCCGCGTGGAGCAGCCGCGCCGCGGCGGTCCGGTTGACTACCACCGAGAGCCAGCGCACCTCCGCGCTCTCCGGGACCTGCCGGGCCGCGGCGATCGCCGCCAGCGCCGCGTCCCGCCAGAGACCGGCCCGGGCCAGCGCCACAACCTCATCGACCTGGGTCACGACACCGGCGGGCACGTTGGCCACCGGGGCGCGCAGATCCACGGGAACGAGTCGGGATCCGTCCCACCAGTAGAGGATTTCGCGCTTGAGCTCAACGGCGCAGGCGTAACAGAACACGTAGGGATCCGAATCGTTGACCACGACCTCCACCAGGCCGTCGCCGTCCAGTTCCGCGACCTCGCCGGCGTCCGGACGGGCGCTCAGCCATGAGAGCTCCGTGCTGAGCGTCGCGCCGTCGAACCTGATGATGTTCAGCGTGCCGGCGTGGGCGCCGGTGCCGCCGCGGACGGTGATCCAGGCCGCCGGCGTGCCGTCGGCCAGCGCCCACCCCGTCGGCGTCATGTCGACCTGGGTTCGCTGCGGCGCCAGCTCGATCTCGAGGCGGTCGACCTCGATCCACTGGTTCTCCGCGGAGAGCCGGTACACGGCTGCGAAGTGCCAGAAGTTCACCACCTCGTCATCAGCCGTAAGCCTGGCGGGCTGCGGGCCGTCCGTGACCGCGCCCCAGAAGTCGCCCGACGCGTCGGATGGCCGCAAGGGGAACACGTGCACCGGCTGGGCATCGGCATCCGGGAATTCTTGGTGGATGCCTTCCTGGATGAACCGGCGCAGCCGCTCTGCCGTTTGGTCCTCGACAGTCGGCTGAACTGGCGCCTCGGCCGTGGGCGTCGCCTCGTCAACGCCGGCCGTCGGAATATAGAGGTGCACGGCGGTTGTGGGCTCCGGAGCCGGGCTGGGTGTCGGGGTTGCGGTCGGTGCGGGCGTTGGGTCGGGCGACGGCGTGGGCGAAATGCTCGGCGGCGCTGGGGTCTCCGTCGGCACCGCTGCGGCCGTGGCGACAGGAGTCAGCGTGGGCGATGGGCCCTGCTCGGCAGCGGCCTGCGTTAGCCGCGCTGGCGGCGTCTGGACGGCCGGCTCGGACTCGACAGGACCACACGTGCCGCCCAGGGCAAGCAGCATGAGTCCCGCCCAAGCCGCGCGCAGCCATCGCGTCCGCATGACCCACAAGCCTCTATTCTTCGCAGAAGACCATCCCCAAGCTTTCAAACTCATGGATCACTAGGTATCTGAGGGCAACCGGAATACACCCGGACAGCTGGTTGCCGGACAGATTGATTTCCTCGAGGTGGATTGAGCGCCCGAACTCCGGGGGAATCTCGCCGGTGAGCTGATTTCCGTCAAGGAATAGCAATCGCAAAAAGCCATCTTCCACGAGGTCGGGAGGTATTGGCCCTGTCAACTGATTTCCGGATGCAATAAGCTCCTTGATCCCGAAATCCCAGCCTAGACCCGTGGGAATCGATCCCGTCAGGAGATTGTTCGCCACGTTCACGACTTCCCCGACGCCCGAAAGCAATTCGCGCGGGATAGGCCCCGTCAACTGATTGCCGGAAAGATTCAAGTCCCTCAAGTACCGCGCGCCGAACATCTCGATAGGAATCGCACCACTCAGTTGGTTGTCCGACAGATCCAGATCCCTGAGCTCGAAGAGTTGACCGATTTCCGGCGGAATCTCGCCTGACAGCCGGTTGCCTTGAAGCCACAGGCCTTCAACGCTCGAAAGATGGCCAATCTCCGGTGGGATAGCTCCCGACAGTTGGTTGTTGTTCAGGAGAATCCATGACGCCGTAAGTTCACCAAATTCCGGCGGGATTGTACCCGTCAATTGATTGTTATCGAGACGTAGTGACCGAAGATTCGGAATCTGGCCAAGCTCTGGTGGGATAGGTCCATCGATTGCATTGTTACTCAGACTTATGCTGGTTACTGATGAAAGGCCGCTGAGTTCCGCGGGAATCGGTCCCGTCAGTCGATTGTCATGAGCAACGAAATACAAGAGATTCTTGAGCTGCCCAATCTCCGGCGGGATCGGCCCCTCGATCTGGTTGTTGAACAGATACAGTTCCGACATTTCACCCAGATTGCCGAGCGATGCGGGAATCGGACCGGTCAATTGATTGTCATTGACATGCAGATACCAAAGATGTCGAAAATTCCCAAACGTCTCGGGAATAGGTCCCGACAACTGGTTGCCCGATAGAAATAGCTCACGCATCAGGCTGAGTTCTCCGAGCTCCGGAGGAATCGCGCCGGTCAGCTGGTTGCCGCTTAGTGTGAGCCTGTCGAGGCCGTTGATCTGACTGAACTCTGTGGGTATCCCACCCGACAGCCGATTCCAACCGAGGTTGAGGCCCGTGAGGTTTCTCAGGTTTGCAAGCTCGGGAGGAATCGGACCGGTCAACTCATTGCCGCCGAGGTCGAGATACCGAAGACTTTGAAGTTGGGTCAGCTCCAGGGGAATCGGACCTGTCAGTGAGTTGGCCCCGAGAATGAGAACCTCCAGCTGGGTAAGCTGGCCAAGTTCTCCAGGAATTTTCCCATGGAGATTCATAGAGCTCAGTTGTAGACGCGATAGATTGATGAGGCGACCGATTTCTATTGGTATGTCACCGGTGAGGTTGTTGGAATACAGATCCAGCCTGGTGAGGTTCGTCAGCGCGCCAATCTCGGGAGGAAT
Organism: Chloroflexota bacterium; assembly: GCA_026708035.1. Lineage (NCBI taxonomy): Bacteria > Bacillati > Chloroflexota > Chloroflexota bacterium. The sequence continues at coordinate 67,883 of JAPOVQ010000012.1, forward strand.
GACGCCGGTCAGCTTGTTCCAGCCGAGATCCAATTCCCTGAGCCCGGTCAACGTCGTCAACTCGGTTGGAAACTCGCCCGACATCTCGCGTGACCGTAAGTCGAGACCCTGGACGCGCGGCGGTGTGCCGCCAATCGCCACGCCTTCCCAGCTCGTAATCGGGCGATCGTCCGACCAGTCCAATGGCGGAGACGCGGCGAGGACGTTCCGGACGCTGAGCAATGTCTCGCAATCGCGGACCAGCCCGGGATTGTCGGCCGGATTTGCGACCGCGGCGCCGGCGGCGCAGCCGGCGATCGACACGGGCTCAGGCGTCTGACGCTTACCGATCGCGCGAAGATCGCCCTCGGCGCCATGGCGCAGGAGAATGCGCAGGTCGGACCCATCCGGCGCCATGCTGTAGAGGGCGACGCTCTCGTCACTCTTCGGGCGTGGCAGTTCGAGGTTCCCCAGGGCAATGCGGGATCCGTCCGGCGACCAGGCGGCAGTTAGCCCGTATACAAGCGTCAACGGCGAGACTCCAACGTGTGCGCCGTCCGCCGTGACTATGCAAATGTGATCGCCGCAGCTGAACAAGATCATCGACCCATCGGGCGACCAGGACAGCGTCTCCACCCAAGTGTCCTCCGGGTCAATGGGCTCGTCGTTCGACCCAAACCGATCGCCGGCGGACGGGTCGATGGTCGTGACGCGCTGCTGGCCAGAGCCGTCGGCGGCAATCGTGAACAGGGCCAATTCGTCGCCGTCCGGTTTGGCGAATGCAATCCGCGTGCTATCAGGCGACCATGCGGGTCGGCTATTGGTCGCCGTGAGAAGCCGCAGGTCCGAGCCGTCGATGGCGATGGTGAAGATCGCCGGTCCGCGCGCTTTGGTTCCTTCGAACCCGACAAACGCGATTCGCCCGCCATCGGGCGACCAAACCGGCCTTTGCCTATCTGTCGCTTCACGAGGCAGCACATGGCCCGAGACCAGGACCCTTGCCGGAGAGCCGTCCGTACCGACGGTCGCTAGCCCGTAGCCGGACTCGAAGTCCCATTGGATGTACGCCACGCTCGATCCATCCGGAGACCATGTCGGATAGTCGTCGTAGCGCTGGTTGGCCGTCAGCGCCGTTCGCTGACCGCCATCGATTTCCAGAACCCCAATCTCGTAGGCGTCGGCGTCCAACAGGTCGTAGCGTTCCTCCTGTTCGATACCCTCAAACGTCGAATAGGCAACGCGAGTAGCATCCGGCGAAACGCTGGCGGCATGGAAGACCCATTCGTAATAGTCCCTCCCAGCAATCCGCCGCATTTCGGCGCTGACATCGACCAGCGCTTCTACGCCCGAGCCGTCCGACGCGACGCGATATAGCATCGGACCAACGGCGAAGAGTATCTGCGACGGATCCGGATACCACTGAACAATGTTCTTCGGCCGCTTCCACATGGCGAGAAACGTCCGGTCATAGTCGCTCCACCTGGCTTCGATGTTTGCGTCTTCGTCGTTGTAACTCCCCGAAGTGCTGACAATGCCTTGACCAAATGGCGTCGCGGTGACCGGAATCGGTTCGGCTTCCGACGGCGCTGGCGTCTCCACGGCGATTGCTGATTCCGAGATCTCCGGCGTTTCGGTGGATATGGCATAGACGCTGCCGTCGGCAGCCCCGACATACACCGTGTTCTCAACGACGGTGAACCAGCGCCGTTCATCCCGCTCGCCCAGATCAATGGTCCAGATCAAATGGCCGTTGGCGGCGTTGTAGGCCTCGAGGCTCCCGTCGCTTGACTGGACGTAGAGGAGTCCGTTGACAACCACCGGATGGGCGAGCGTCCGGTCAACCAGATCGAAGCCCCAAACCATCTCCTCAGGCTTGTAGTTGGTCTTTGATGGATCGGTGGCGAAAAACTGCCCGCCATCCGACGCGAGATACAAGAATCCTTGAGCGAATACCGCAGGCGAATTGACGGCTCCACCTAGCTGGAACGACCAGTTTGTTTCGCCTGTCGCGACATCGTTGCCGAAGACGTGATCGCCGACCGAAACGTACACTGCCTCGCCTTCAACCAGCGCCGGCATGTCTCGGGCATCGTCGTGAAAGCTCCAGTACAGGTTCTGGTCCCAGATCTTCCGCCCGCTTTCTTCATCAAGTGCGTAGATGCTGGTGTCGGCCGTAAGCAAGATCCTCCCGTCGGCGATCACGGGGCCTCCGTCGATCACCAAGGGGGATGATCGAGAGGACGTCCGAGCAAAAAAGCTCCATACCACCTCACCGGTCGACGCGCTCAGCGCTTGCAGGTCGCCCGCGATGCTCGTGAAATAGAGTTGCGAGCCGGCCACCGTCGGCGCGGTCTGCGGATCGAACGCGATGGGTGGTTCGGCAACCCAGCGCCGTTCTCCCGATTTCGCGTCAAGGGCATGAAGCTGGTGCGCCCCGCGATCTCGCGCGCTGAGAAAGACCATTCCGTCGCTGACCGCAGGTTGGTATTGCACCAAGTCACCCGTATCGAGTTTCCAGAGCAGCTCGCCGCTCGCGGCATCCAACGCGTACAAGTGATGGTCGTCGGATCCGACGTACACCACCCCGTCGGAGACGGTGGGCGAGGACCTCACCGCGTCGGCCGTGGCGAAGCTCCACAGCAACGCCCCGCTCGAAGCATCGAGCGCGTAGACCTGATGGTCGTCCGACCCGGCGAATACGACGCCATCGCTGACGGTGGGAGCCGCAACGACTGGGCCGCCAGCGGAAAACTGCCAAACCGGCGACGGGGTTTGCCAGCCCGGGCCGTCGTCGTCATCGGCCGCCGGAAGCAGATCTTCCACGCAGGCCCCGTAGCCCGCGGCGAATTCTCGGAAAGCCGGAGCGCTGGCCAGGCTCTCACCCGGGAGAAGAGCAATCCTGAACTCTGAGTCGAGGAGATATGACCGCACGCACTCGTGGTGTTCGGGAGTCATGCCGCCGACCTCTCGCGCAAGTGCCGCCAGTGAAATGGCCGTGGCCGTCGGCGTCACCAGGCAGCTCTGGGCGCCCCTCTCCAATTCAGGGGTGGGACGAAACGGCTTGCCCAATACCAGCTCCATGAGCGGCTCGCCAACTTCAGTTCGCACGCATGAGCTTTCGGGGCCGCTACCCCAAGTAATCCAACGGTCGACCGGGTGTGCGTCCTCACCTGAAATGATGACGTCGGGAATACAGCTCCGCAGCCCATCGATCAGTGTCTGAATGGCCGTAGCACGGTCCGGATCGGACCTTGGCAACATCCCGCCGGCGATTTCGCTATCGCTAAACAAATCGCGCACGCAGCGCTCATCGTCCCTGAATACCCCGCCGGACTCCGTCGGCAGCAATTCGAAGAACAACCTGGCGACCGTGCCCTCTTCCAGACAGCGAAAGACGTCCTCTTGCCACTGTTGCGACTCCGCCTGGGCCGTCCTGCCCAAGAGCAGGGCAAGCACCGCTTCGCTCAACCTGGAATGAATGCACAGATCCTCTGGCTTGCTGAGCCCAGGTCCTCCACGACTAAGGGTGTCCCGAAGCGGCTGGATGTTGCACGCAAGGAGACCGCGGAGTATCTCCCGCGAGGCGGCCACGCTCTCCGAATCGGCGTCGGGGAGAATCCCGGTCACGTAGTCCGCAAGGTCATATGGGACCACGAATTCCTCAGCGCAGCTCATGCTGTTCTCGGTGATTTGATACCAACCTTCACCCACCCAAAAGATGAGCAAGCGAAGCGCATTCGCCTGGTCGAGACACCGAAAGAAGTCCACGTGCACCGGCGCTGGGGGCGCAAAGAATGTGAGCAGGGGACTTCCGAGAAGCGACGACAATCGCGTCACCCCGACCTCGCGTCGGACACATTCCTGCTCGGCTGTCGAAATCGTTTCAAAGACGTCTCGCCAGGTGGCTCGCACAAACTCGCCAAAGCTCCCATCGCGTGAGCGGGGTCCGGGCTGCAGATCGAGGACGATTCCCGTTGGTTCGGATGTCGGCGTGGCCGTGGGGGTGGGCGTGGCTTGCGGCGTCGCGCCGCCGGTTGCCTCCGGGGCCGAGACCGGCGCCGGGCTCGGCTCGGCTGCCGCACGCGCGGTAGACGGCGGCGAAACGGCAGGCTTGGACCCAACGGAACCGAACGTGGCGGCCATGGCAAGGACCACGAGGCCCGCAAGAGCCGCCCGCCGCCGCCATGCTCGCATTTGCTCGCGCCCACCGGAGCCTGCGCCTAGCAGGCCGCGCATTCTAGTGGAGCGTGCGGAGATGACCGGTCCCGCTCGGATCGCCGGCGCCCGACATGACGAAGCAAGACCCGCCTACCGCCGGTCTCGAACCACGATTGCTCCAGACTACCTACGCCAGAGATTGACTCATGTCACATGAGTCAAATAGACTTTCACTATGTCCAAACGACTGCAGGTCCTCTTGGACGAGGAAGAGTACCGAGAGATTCAGCGCGTCGCCCGGCGGCAACGCGTGACCGTTGCGGAATGGGTCCGTCAGGCGCTGCGCCAAGCCCGCAGCGACGATGCTGGAACGATTGACGCCAAGCTGCGGGCAATTGCCAAGGCGTCACGGCACAGCTTCCCAACGGCTGACATCGAGGACATGCTCGAAGAGATCGAGGCCGGATACCAGCAGCCGTGATCTTCGTCGATTCCAATGTGCCGATGTACTTGGTGGGTGCATCGCATCCGAACAAGGATCGCGCGGTGGCGGTCCTCACGCAGCTCGTCGCAGACGGGGAGCGATTCGTCACCGACGTCGAGGTCTACCAAGAGATCCTGCATCGCTACACGGCAACGCAGCGCCTACAGGCCATAGACGCGGCCTTCGAGAGTCTGGATGCCCTTGTCGACGACATCTTGACCTTTGGCATGTCGGAAATCCGCGCTGCACGAGCGCTCATCAGCTCCATCGACGGCCTCTCGGCACGGGACGCCATCCACGTGGCCGTCATGCACGAGGCCGAAATCAGCCGCATTCTGAGCTTCGATCGCGGCCTTGACGCCTGTCCCGGGATTGAACGCCTCGCGTGACAACCAAGCCCGCCAATCCGCCGGCCGATCCGCGGCAGCCGAACGCCGGCCCGGAATCCACCCACCAGGCGGACCCGGAGCCGCTCCCTCGCCGGCATATCGTCTTGACCATGGGCGGGCTCATGCTCGCCATGTTTCTGGCGTCGCTGGACCAGACGATCGTCAGCACGGCCATGCCGCGCATCGTCGCCGACCTGGGCGGCTTCGACCGGTTTACCTGGGTCACCACGGCCTATCTGGTCGCATCCACCACCGTGGTGCCCATCGCCGGGCGGTTGTCGGATCTCTACGGGCGCAAGGCGTTCTTCCTCGGCGGCATCTGCATCTTCCTGGTTGGGTCGGTGCTGGCCGGCCTGAGCCAGTCGATGAACCAGCTCATCGCCTTCCGCGCCATCCAGGGCATCGGCGGCGGCAACATCATGGCCATGTCCCTGATCACCGTGGGCGATCTCTTCTCGCCCGCGGAGCGCGGCAAGTACCAAGGCGTCGTGGCCGGAGTCTTCGGCATCTCGTCGGTGATCGGCCCCACCCTGGGCGGCTTCATCACCGACAGCCTGTCGTGGAACTGGGTCTTCTACGTCAACATGCCCCTGGGCCTGCCGGTGGTTGCCCTGTTCATTCGCTTCTTCCCCAACATCCGGCCGGCGGGACGGATGCATCGGCTGGACTACGCCGGCATGGCGCTCTTGGTCCTGATCGTGGTGCCGCTGCTCATCGGCCTGTCGTTGGGCGGCGTTCAGTACGAATGGTTCTCGCTCCAGGTCATCGGCGTCCTCGCCTTCGCCGCCGTGATGACCCTGGTCTTCGTGGTGGTGGAGCGGCGGGCGAGCGACCCCATCATGCCGCTGAGCATCTACTCCAACCGCGCCGTGAGCGTCTCACTCGTCGCGGTATTCCTGACCGGATTCGGCATGTTCGGGTCCATCATCTTCATTCCGCTGTTCTTCCAGGGCGTGTTGGGGGCGTCGGCGACCAGCAGCGGCTCGTTCCTCACGCCGATGATGCTGGGCATGGTGGTGGCCGCCGGGCTTTCCGGCCAGGCCCTCTCACGCCTGGGCGGGCACTACCGAATGCAAGGCCTGGTAGGCATCGTCGTCATGGGAGTTGGCATTGCGCTCATCTCCCGCATGACCGCCGATACGTCGTTCGGACAGGCGGTGGCGAGCATTGTCATCACGGGCATCGGGCTCGGCATCACCTTCCCCAGCTTCACCATCGCGGTGCAGAACGCCATCCCGCCCAATCAGCTCGGCGCCGCAACTGCGGCGACGCAGTTCTATCGCTCCGTGGGCGGCGCCTTGGGCCTGGCGGTGCTCGGGTCATACATGGCCAACCGCTTCGCGACGGGGCTCGACGACGCGCTGCCACCGCCGATTCGGCAGGCGCTGCCCGAGGGCCAGCTCGCCGAGATGTCCAACAATCCGCAGGCGCTGGTGAATCCCGAGGCCCTGGATCAGCTCCAGACCGCGTTCGCCGACCGCGGGCCGCAGGGCGCCGCGATGCTAGAGCAGCTGCTCACGGCCCTGCGCGAGACGCTGGCGTCGGCCATCGGCGACGTATTCCTGGTGGTGACCGTGGCGCTGGCCGTCGCATTCGTGGTGACGATCTTTCTCAAGGAAGTCCCATTGCGCACGCGCAGGCCGGGAGTGCGACCTGACTGAACTGCGCCGAGGGTCGAACGGCCGCGCATCGGTGCGGGCGGTGGTCTTCGATCTCTTCAACACGCTTACCGCGCCGGTCGATCGCGGGGCGTTCCACACCTCGGCCAAGGAGATGGCCCGAGCCGTCGGCGTGGACCCAGATGCTTTCAGCAGAGGCTGGTCCGACACATGGCGGGAGCGATTCAGCCGCGACTATCCAACAGCTGAAGCCGACGTGCGGAGCGTATGCCACATGATCGGGGAACAAGTCGATGCGGAGGGGATTCGAAAGGCATCGGGGATCCGCGCCGAGTTCGCGCGACGCACTCTTCAGCCGCGGCCGGACGCCGTCGCCACGCTTGGCAAGATCCGTGCGCTCCGTCTTCGCACGGCGCTGATCAGCGACTGCTCGCCCCCCGTCCCCGCCCTTTGGCCTGCGACGCCGTTGGCCCAGCTGGTTGAGGAACCCTTGTTCTCCTGTACGGAGGGGTTGATCAAGCCCAATCCCGCTCTTTATCTGCGGGCATGCGAGCGACTCGGGGTGGACCCGGCGGCCTGCGTGTACGTGGGCGATGGCGGCAATGGTGAACTCAGCGGCGCCGAGCGCGTGGGCATGCGCGCGATTTTGATCAGGACGCCCGCGAGTTCCGCTGCCTATGATTCGGAACGCACCTCGTGGCCTGGCGAAGCGAATGACGCCCTCAGCGAGATACCGGGTCTGATCACTGGAGAAGGAGCCGCCGCTGCCGATTGACGCCGAGCGGCGTTCGCGGCGGCCGGGGCACAGCATGACCAACCAGCGCCACGACCCGAGCGGCAGCGCACCGGTGGCGGCGGTGGTGTTCGACCTCTTCAACACGCTCACACCGCCGGTCGACGACGCGGCGTTCAGGGCGTGCCGCATCGAGATGGCACGAGCCGTCGGCGTGGACCCCGACGCCTTCTCGCAGGCATGGTCCAAGGCTTGGCGAGAGCGCTATGACGGCACGTTTCCGACCATCCAGGCGTGCGTGCGCGGCGTGTGCGCCGCGCTGGGAGCGCAACCCGACGCGGCGGCCGTTGAAGAGGCGTCCCGGATTCGCGTCCAGTGCACGCGGCGCATCCTGCGGCCGCGGCCGGACGCGCTTGCCGCGCTGGCTCAGGTGCGCGCGCTGGGTCTGCAAACAGCGCTCATCAGCAACTGCATTCCGGAGATTCCCCTCCTTTGGTCCACGACGCCCTACGCCGAGGCGATCGACGAACCACTGTTTTCCTGCGTTGAGCGGCTCACCAAGCCCGATCCCGCCATCTACTTGCGCGCCTGCGAGCGCCTGAGGGTTGATCCATCGGACTGCATGTACGTCGGCGATGGCGCGCAGGGTGAGCTCACCGGCGCTCAGCGAGTTGGGATGCGCACCATCCTCATCACGACGCCGGGAAGGCCGGCGGAGAAGTACTCGGAACAAGAGTCGTGGCGGGGCGAGTCGATCGACGCGCTCGGCGAGCTTCCCGGTCTCACGACCGGCACCGCCGCGACCGATTGACCGCCGCCGTCGTGTAGGGGCGTCCCGCATGGGCGCCCGTGTCCGGTGGCCCGCGCTGCGTGCAGCGTGGGATCGGCCTTGGACGAACCTCCATGCTGCCCGCAGCATGGGCCATCGGATCTGATGATCGATTGACGCCGGGCGTCGGACGCGGTTGGCTGTAAGCAGGATGCAGCAGCCACCGGCACACCTGATCGAAACGCGGGGACTCACCAAGCACTTCGAGCCGCGCGTACCCCGCAGCCGTCCGTGGGAGATCGTGCGGCGCCGTCGAGCGTCCCAAGCATCCGCCGAGCCGATCATGGCCGTGCGCGAACTGAACCTGTGCATCCCGGCGGGCGAGTGCTACGGCCTGCTGGGCCCGAACGGTGCCGGCAAGACGACGACGGTGAAGATGATCTCCACCCTGCTAGAGCCCACCGCCGGCGCCGCGCTGGTCTGCGGCTATGACACCGTGCAAGAGGGCGCGGACGTGCGCGGCAGCATCGGCGTCATGTTCGCCGGCGAGCGCGGGCTCTACTGGCGGCTGACAGGACGCGAAAACCTGGAGCTGTTCGGGCGCATGGAGTACATGACCGGGTCGGCCATCCGCGAGCGCACGGAGCGCCTGCTGGACCACCTGGGTCTGGCGGACCGCGCCGATCAACTCGTTGAGACCTACAGCACGGGCATGAAGCAACGCCTCAACCTGGCCCGCACGCTGCTCCACGACCCGCCGGTGCTCATGCTCGACGAGCCCACCGCGGCGCTGGACCCGGCCGCCGCGCGCGGGACGCGCCGGCTGATTCGCGAGCTGAGCCGGGAGGGCAAAGCCGTCCTGCTCACCACGCACAGCATGCACGAGGCGGAAGAGATCTGTGACCGCGTCGGCATCATCCACCGCGGCGTGCTGGTGGCGGAGGGCGCCCCGCGAGAGCTGATCCGCGAAGCCGGCCTGGAGCCGCGACTCGAGCTGCGCCTCGGCGGCGACCTCCAGGCCGCCCGGACGGCCCTGGGCAACCAGGCGCTGTGGTGGGGCGACGCGGCGGACGATGGATCAATCGAGGCCGCGGTGCGGGCCGCCGACGGCTGGCGCACGGCCCATGCCCTCGACGAGCGGCTGCGCCGGGATGGCGTGACCATCGAGGACGCCCGCTTGCGCGACGCCACGCTCGAGGACGCCTTCATCAAGCTCACCGGCGTGCGCCTGGAAGGCCCGTTCGAACGTGTCTGAAATCTGGCGCCGGGCGCCGGCTCACGTGGCGGCGTTCGTCGCGGTCGCCGCCAAGGCCTCGCGCATACAGCGGCGCGAGGGATGGTTCTGGCAGATTGGCGTCGTCGCGGCGTTGACAACGGCGTTGCCCGTAGTGCTCAACGCTCGCGCGCTGGCCGGACCGGACGAGGCGCAGGCCGCGACCTTCGCGGCCGCGGCGGGCACCGACAACTACCTCGCGTTCGCCACCATCGGCACCGTCGTCATGGTCTGGATCGCGACGACCATGCAATCGGTCGCGATCGGGCTCTCCAGCGAGCGACACATGGGCACGCTCGGGATCGCCTGGACCTCGCTCACCCCGCGAACGCTCATCCTGGCCGCGGATGCCGCGGGTCGCGCGCTGGCGCAAATCGCCTTTGCCTTGGTGATGTTCGCGGCCGTGTGGCTGCTGTTTCGCTTCGAGTTGCGCCTCGTCCCGCCGGCGCTGGTGTTGGTGCTGGTCACTGCCGTCACGGCCAGCATTGCGGTCGGCGTATTGATGGCCGGATTCGTCATGCGGTATCGGGAAGCCGCGATACTGTTCGGCACGTTCACCGTTGCGTCGGGAGTATTCGCCGGCATCGCGTACCCGACCACCGTGCTCCCGGAGTGGGCGCAGGTCGTGGGACACGCGCTGCCGCTCACCTGGATTGCCCGCGGACTGCGGGCCGCGCTGGTCTTCGGCGACGCACCGGAGGCGTATCTGGCGGCGGCCGTGTTGCTGGGCATGACCCTCGTCCTGAGCGTCGTCGGCTGGCGCCTCTTCGCGAAATTCGACCGCGCCACGCGCCGCCGCGGCTTGCTGGAGGCGTTTTGAGGCACCCGATGACGGCCGAACTTCGTCCCGCGCTGCTGGCGGTGTGGGCGTCGTTCCTATGCCGATGGCAGGAAGTCGGACGCGCCAAGGTCCGCTTGCTGTCCCTCTTGATCAACGTGGCGACACTCCTTATCCCCCTGCTGTTGGCGCAACTGGCGTTCGGCAGCGAGGGATTCGCGGCCAGCGGCGGCGGGGAGCACGTCGTCGCGTTCGTCGCCGTCGGGTGGCTCGCGCTGCATGTCGCCCAAAGTGCAGCCACGGGGACCCAGAGCTATCTCCGCTCGGGGAATGAAACCGGCGTGCTGCCGCACCTCTGCACCACGCGAGTCGCGCGATGGGTGCCGATTGCCGGGGTGACGCTGTTTGAGCTGGCGACCATGCTGATTCTGGCGCTCGCCATCCTGGTCGTCGTGTTGCTGGTCGCCGGCGGGTTTCCGGCAGTGAGCCTTCTTAGCATCCCCGTGATTCTGCTAAGCCTGGTCGGATTCGCCGGCATGGGGCTGGCCTGGGGCAGCGTGGCGCTGGTGGTCCGGCAGTGGCAGGTCCCGCGACTCTTCGACAGCATCGCCTTTCTGCTCGCGGGAGCAGCCTTTCCGATCGCCGTCCTGCCGGCCGAGGTCAGGTGGATCAGCTACGGCCTGCCCCACACCTACGCCCTGGACGCCATCCGCCACACGCTGCTGGGCACGCCCACGCTGATCCCCATCTGGGCCGAGTTGATCATCCTGTCGCTGACCGCTGTCGTCGCCGGCATCGGCGGCGTCGCCGTCTTCAACCGCCTCGACCGCTACGCCACCCGCCACGGCCTGGTGGGGCTGTACACCTAGGTCCCGCGCCCATCGATCAGCGCCGGCAGGCACGCAATCCGCGTCGACGAGCGGATCCGACTCCCTCTCCCGCGGGGAGAAGGTTGGGGTGAAGGGTTCCCCGCCGTCATTCCGGCGTCCGACTCCCTCTCCCGCGGGGAGAGGGTTGGGGTGAGGGGTTCCCCGCCGTCATTCCGGCGTCCGACTCCCTCTCCCGCGGGGAGAGGGTTGGGGTGAGGGGTTCCCCGCCGTCATTCCGGCGTCCGACTCCCTCTCCCGCGGGGAGAGGGTTGGGGTGAGGGGTTCCCCGCCGTCATTCCGGCGTCCGACTCCCTCCCCCGCGGGGAGAGGGTTGGGGTGAGGGGTTCCCCGCCGTCATTCCGGCGAAGAGCCTGCCCCGTACTTGATACGGGGCCGGAATCCAGTCCGGTCGACTCGGGAGGCGCGCCGGATGCTTGGCCTCGGGCGGGTCTGAGACCCGACCCTACCGGACTCTGCAAAGGTTTCTGGACGGGAAAGGGCGAGAGCCTGCCCGGACTCGATCCGGGGGTGAGGGCCCGGTGGCCCACGCTGCGGGCAGCGTGGGAGCGCCGCCAGCACGAGCGACGTCGCACGTGCAACGGCCGATGCCGCATGGCCCGGTGCCCTACGCTACGGACGCTGCAGAAACCGTCGAGCGCAAGCACAACAGCCTTGGGAAACGTCGCGATCGTCGAGGGCATCGAGGCCGAATTCGTCGGCGACGCCCTGCGGGTGGCCTACGACGCGTTCGCCAAAAAGTTCCGCCTGGGCTTCCGCGACGCCGACGACCTGATCCGCCTCTTTCGCGACTCGGTCGACACGACCAGCTGCTTTTCGGCCACGGTGGATGGACGCTTCGCCGGCATCCTGACCTTCAGGTCGGGCAGCCGGGAGTTCTATAACCTCAGCCTGGCCGCCCTGTTCTCACGCTTCACGCCTGTCCGAGCCCTACGCATGCTGGGCAACTTGCTGCTGCTGACCGAGGGCGTCGCGCCCGACGAGTTCATCGTCGAGTCGCTCACCGTCGATCCGTCGTCCCGGGGACTGGGTCTCGGCACCGCGCTGATGCAAGCCGCCGAAGCCAAGGCTCGCGCCATGGACAAGCGCACCATGTCGCTGGGCGTCATCACCGAAAACGACGGCGCCATCCGCCTCTACCAGCGGCTCGGCTACACCACCACCAAAACCTGGGACGGCTACCTCGTGCGCCTGGTCTCGGGATCAACCGCCGTCCACCGGATGGAGAAGCCCTTGGGGGTCGAGTGACAGCACATCCCACGCGGCCGCGGAGCGCGAGCCGGCGGCGCCGTGAAGGGGCGGCCCTTGTGCCCGCCCGCATCCCCCTCGGAGGAAATAGACTTCTACCTGCTGTATCGGACCTGGATTCCGGCCTCCGCCGGAATGACGGCGGGGGCAGCCTACGCGGCTCCACCTGAAACGTCAGCCGCCGAGCTTGTATTTCGGAGTCGAAGTTAAAGCCCGAACATGCCAAAAAACTCCCGGCTCCCAGGTTTAGCGGCCGCTGGGGCTCGCGCATTCCGCGCGGCTTCAGCCCCGAAAATGACGGTTGCGAGTCCGGCTTGAGCAAGTAAACGCCACGCTTGGTTCATGACGGCGCGGAGCCCCTCACCCCGGCCCTCTCCCCACGGGAGAGGGAGTTGGACGCCGGAATGGCGGCGGGGAACCCCTCACCCCAGCCCTCTCCTCATGGGAGCGGGCATCGGACGCCGGAATGACGGAGAGGGGCGCGGCGGCACAGCAGGAGACGACGCGTCCGTGTAGCAACGGTGTTGGACCGTCAAGGGTTAGCGCATGGTCGGGTCCCACATGGC